>CATXXF010000047.1 GCA_958403395.1 uncultured Collinsella sp. | reverse complement strand
GGGATTGGTCAAAATAGTTTGACTATTAGCGGCTAAAATCGCCCGGCGCTAACAGTGGCATTGGGCGCTTCCTCGCCATAGCCAACCTCGCCGGCCACCGGGCCGTCTTCGTCGCCCGGCTGCAGCAGGCCCATAACCTGATAGCGCGTCACGCCCATGTCGGCATAGTCATACACCGAGTACGTGTTGATCTCGGCCCAGCTGTGGTCGGTGTTCTCGGAGCTGTTGCCGCGTGAGACCGTCAGGTACATGGTCACAATACCCGAGTCATCGTAGACCTCGTAGAGCTCGTCCTTGTCGCGCAGGTGCTTGGACTGGTCGGAGGCCTCGGTCTTTTTAATCTTGTCCTGCTTTTTGACCTTTTTGGTCAAGGAGTCTTCCTGCACCGAGCAGCCCGAAAGCAACAGCGCACCGGCAGCCGCCTCAAACAGGCGACGGCGAGACATCATCCTATCGGTCATCAGAACCTCCCCAATGCTTGCGATACACGTGAACTACTGCGCGCTCAAACGCGCCATATGGCTCACCCTTATGGCGACCTTCCTCATAGCGCTGCTCGGCACGGTCGAGCAAGCGGCCCAGCTGTGTAAAGCGACCCGTTTTGTCGGTCGCCACAATGGGCTGCTGGCTCAGGATACGATACGGCAAGTTGGCGGTATAGGTATCGAGCCGCAGAAGCGCCACGATAAAAAACACCGCTGCACCCAACAAAAAGCCAAAGCCGTAAAACTGCTGCGGCAAAAGCAACGACACGGCAGTCGCCAGCCCGGCCACACCGGCAAACAGCCCCGATGCCATCACGGCCCCCTTGTAGTCGGTAAAGTACAGCAAGATGAGCATCACCGTATTGCCCACGGCATACAGGCCATAGCCCACGCACAGCGTGCGAAAATACCCGTGCATAAGGTTGTTAAAGCCCAACGGTAAGGCCGACAGCACCGTGGTCTCGAGCGAGATGACCGCCGCGGTCACAAACAACTGTTTGAGCGCGCAAAAGCGCAGTTCGCTGTTGAGCGTGGAGAGCATCCCCTCCTCTGCCACCACGATGTCGCCCACCACGCCGCCGTCGTTGAACAGACTGTAGTAGTCGCGGTAGCGTGGATAGAAGTTGACCTCGACCGAGACCACAAAGTTGACGGTCGTGACCAAGATCGTCAAAAACGCGATCAGCGCCGGCACATCGTAGTAGGGCGCACCATAAAACAAGCCCTTGACCTGAACGCCAATGGGACCAGCCCAAATAATCACCAGGTGCGCAAAGAGTCCCAGATTGGTTAACAGGCCCGTGAGCGCCAGCGGCATAAACTGATCGAGCCACTGCAAAAAGGGCCAGGGACTGCGGTCACTCTGCGGAAAATACCGGTACAGCAGTACCACGTCCCAGACGAGCATGACGCCGTAGCCCAGGGCAATTGACGCCAACAGCCCCTCGACCGGCGGCAGTCCCAGCGCCAGCGCGGCCAGGGCGCACAGGCACGTCACGCCAATGGCGGCCGCAAAGCTGCACAGGATGCCGCGGTAATCCTTGATGGCCGTGAGGTAACTCATGCCGTTCCAGTTGACGATCATAATGTTGAACAGCCACAGGCACAGCAGCCCCTGCAGCAGCGTAGCGCCCGAGAACAGCAAAAAGACGCCGTAGAGCACCGTGCCCGCAACGAGCATGATGGCGTTGGAGCCCCAAAACGAAGGCAGGATCTCATCCTCGCGCTCGGCAAACAACATATCAGCCAAAAAGCGCGTGACCGGCATGGAGAAAAAACTCGTGAGCAAAAGCGAGGCCAGCAGTGTGTAGGTCACCATGCACACCAGCAGATCCTGGTTGGCACGGCCCACACCCCACAGACCGCACAGCACCAAGATACCCACCTGGAGCAGCACGCCCAGCAGCATCGGGCCCGTGCACACAATGCCGGCGTAGCCGTAAGCGCGTATCGTGGCAAACAGGCCCTTGCGCCTAAACAGGCGCTTGAGCTCAAAACCAATTCCGGCCACCGGCTACTCCCCCTCTCTGGGCAGGTTAAACGCACACGCCGTCTCGTCGTACAGTGCGCGATAGTTGGTGAGCATCTGCTCGTGCAAAAAGTACGTGGCAACGCGGCGCTGGCCGCGCTCCCCCATCTCGATACGGCGGGCGCGGCTTGTGCACATGCGTTCCATGGCATCGGCCAAGCCCTTGCGATACATAGGCGGCGTCACAAAACCCGCCACGCCAAAGTCGTCGCCCGGGGCGCCTTCGAGTAGCTCGCGGCAGCAGCCCACCTCGGTCGTCACGCAGGGACGGCGCGCTGCAAGCGACTCCAGCACGCTGAGCGGCTGGCCCTCGGAGATGCTCGTCAAAATGGTAAAGTCGAGCTTTTCCATGTACTCGACCACGTTGACGCGACCGGTAAAGATCAGGTCGCGCACGCCCAGGGTATCGACCAGCGCGTGGCACTCGGCGCCGTACTCTTCGTCGTCCACGCCGCCCATGATGTGCAGGCGCACCTTAGGCAGGCGCTCGTGCAGCTCAAAGAAGGCATAGATCATGGTCTTGACGTCCTTGATGGGCGCCAAGCGCACCACTGCGCCAATATCCACCCAGCCATCATCGGGCTTTAAGGGAATATCCTTAAAGCGATCGAACTGGATGCCGTTGGGGATAACCAGGCATTTGTCCGCATCACAGCCCATATCAATCTGCGTCTTGCGGGCGTTATGGAACAAACTCGTCACGCGGAAGGCGCGGCGGTAGATCTCCTCCGAAAGCAGGTAGAAAAAGCGAATCCAGCGGTCCTTAAATGACGGCACCACCCAATCGGCGCGAATGATCTCTTCCTCGCGCTCGCGGGTATAGATGCCGTGCTCGGTGAGCAGCACCGGCGCATGGTGAACGCTTGAGCCCAGACAGGCGAGCAGGCCGCCGTAGCCGGTCGAGATAGCGTGGTACACATCGGCAACCGGCACCTCGCTGCCCAGCAGGTAGAGCACCGGCAACAGCATAGAGCGCATGGTGTGGAATGCGTCGGCAAAGGGCGTGTAGGGGTACTCGGCAAGGCACACGTCGCGGAAGATGTCCATAAACGTTCGGCTCTGCAAAAACGAGAGCGGATGCACGCGACGGCGCTGAAAGATATCGAACAGCACGTCCCAGTCCGGATTGGAGAGCGACACCAGACGGCGTAGCGCCTCGCGCTCGCGGTCGTTAAAACTGGCTTCGTGCTGCTCGCCCGAAAGCCGCAGGGCATCGTCCAGGAACACCTCGTGCACCTCGACCACGTTGCCGGGCAGCTCGTAGACAAACTTGCCACGGTCGGCAGCATGCGCGCCGATCACCCACAGCACAAACTCGTGCTCGGGCATAGCCGTAATGTAGCCGTGCATCCAGGTAGACACGCCGCCGTGCACATAGGGGTAGCAACCCTCGAGTACCAAGCAGATTCTCATTTGTCGCTACCCTCCTTGCGCGCAATGGTCACCGTCTTGTCCGTGGCTTTGACCAGGTACAGGTCGCCTGTCAGATGCGTAATCTCGCCACCCGTCACCGCACCCGGCTCGCCATTATTGGTACGGAACATGAGCCAAGCCTCGTCGTGGAAATTGCCCAGGCTGAGCGTCCAGGCATCCGCACTGGTATCCACACTCACCGTAACCGACGAAAAGCGCTGAATGGCGCCCGAGCAATCCGAGCCGGTCTGGCGGCGCAGGTCGGGCGCAGACTTGGTAAGCCAGTCCAGGTAGTCGGTCAGGCCGCCCTTGTAGACTTCCCAGCCCTCCTTGGCGCCGCGATCGGGATCGAGCAGGTCGTCCGGGTGCATAAAGTGCGTACTCACGTAGTGCATGTTGAGCTCGGACACGGCAGCCAGGCGCATATAGGAATCGTCGACCATGCCGCCCGAGACAATACGCGGCTGCTCCACAATACCATCGCTCGCCACGCCAAACTCCTGCACGTACGGCAAGTCGGTACCGTCCTCAAAGTACGTACTGGCAATAGTCTTAATGCGCGGAACGTCGGTGCCGATAAGCTGGCGCGCGCGGGCCGAAAGGATATTCGACGGTGGCACGTAGACCGAGCCGTGCGCGTTGGGCAGCACCTCGTCCTGGAAGGCTATAAGCTCGTTGAGCGAAGCGACGAGCGTTTCCTTGTTTTTCCACGTCTTGTAGACGTACAACGTACCATAGTCGGTGTCCCAGAGCGCAAGCGGCTGATGGTTGTAGCCGTGAAAGCCCAGCTCTCCGCCCATCTGCAGCAGCATGCCGCCAAAGTAGCGGAACTGCGTGGTATCGGCCTGGCGCGCGGGCTCGGTCTGGTTGACCGCGTCCTCGTAGTTTTCGATCATCACGCCGGTATAGCGAATGCCGTATTTTTGCGCGAGCTTTTGCAGATCGGGCCACCAGACCTTGGCATAAAAATCGGCGACGGAAAGCCCGTAGTCGCGCTTGATGTAGGTGCCGTCGCCCGAGGGCACAGGGCTGGGAAAGTCGTCCAAATAGAACACGGCGCTGTTGATGACCGGATAGGCCGTGGCTTCACCCAGCAAGCTTATGGCCGAAGCATAGAACCCACGCATGACCTTGTCGTAGATGCCAATGTTGCACACCACGGTGTGACCACTGCCGCAATCGTTAGACCAAATGAGCGGCGTGCCCGCGTCACCGGTCTTTGCCCAGACGTGCGCCGTTTCGCGCAATGAAACCGAGAGCGAAGAATCGAAGGGATCCGAAAACTCGTAGCGCTCTCCCCCGCCCAGCATAAAGTCCTCACTCGGCACAATGCTTTCGGCTTTTACATAGTCATATCCGGCCGATTCAATGCCAAGCTTGGAGGCAATCACTTGCAGATAGCTCGAGTTATCCGGCGGCATGGCGAGCATAAGAGAACCGCCAGCACTCACCCAACCCATAATGTCGCTCAGGTGCGTACCGAGCCCATCGAGCGACGGCATGAGCAAAATCACGCGATCGAAGGAGGTCAGCGAGGGAATGGCATCCGCACCATCCAGAGCAAGGTCCACGTCGCGGTGCGCGATCTTCATGTCCAGCAAAATCTGGTCGAACTGTTCCTTTACGTCCTCGACGCCAGCTTGATCGGAATCGGTAATGACCAGGCACGTGGGCTTTTGGCCAAAGATTACCGAGGAGGCCGGCACCGCATCGTTGGCGGCAAGCATCCCCAGCTTATGCTGGCCCGCACTGTACTGCACGCCGGCGCGTTCGATCAGCAGCACGGCGGCCATGGCAATAAAGACCGCCCACACCACGAGGAGTCCCATCCAACGAAAGCGGCCTGCACGGTCGCGGATATGTTGCGCCACACTCATCCGGCCTCCTCCCCGTCGCGCCAAAACGCCAACTTTTCGCGGTTGTCGGCGCTCAAATACACATGCTGCTTGTCAATCGCATCGATCACACGGTGAACCTCGTCACCATCGCGGCGCATCACGGCAAGGCGCAGGCAAAGCATCCAAACCTCCTGCTCCTCGGGCACGTCGAGAACCAACTGATCGGTCACGGCCTGCGCCTCGTCGATCTGTCCGACATCGGCCAGCGTCGTCGCGTATCGAATGCGCAGCTCAAGGGTATCCTCGCGCTCGCAGCGACGCGCAAGCAGGCGCGCGTACTGTTGGCGCTGAATCTGAGCCACGCGCCCCTCGGCCAAGCCCGAGCCCAAGTATTCACCAAGAAAATCGCAGTATTCGTTGAGGTTTTGCGCACTCGGGTCCGTCTTAAAGGCACGCTCCAGCTGCTGCAGTTTAAGGTCGGACTCCTTGGAGATCTGCGCCACCGCCGTCGCGGCATAGTGCGCCACCTCAACGTCGTCGTTAAGCTTAGCCGCCTGCAGCTGCGCCAGGTACGCGTCGGGCTCCTCGGTGAGCATAGAGAGCATTAGGCGGCGCCGGTATGCCGGGTCGTTGACGATGAGCGCCTCCTCGAGCGGGACCACGCCCGCATCGGCGTCACGGTCGTGCACCAAGATGCTGCGATGCAGGTCGTCGTTGAAGCGCAGCGACTCCAGCGCAGACTCTTTCAGCCCCTCGCAAAACACCGCGCTGCGGACAGATAGCAGAACCACCAGCAACGGGCCCCACAGCGGCACCAGCACTATCACAGCCAGCATATGCCCGCGCACCGGCAGCAGGCCCAGCTTCATGAGCGTCCACAGCATCAGGCAAACCAGCGCATGAATCAGCAGCAAGACGGCAGCAACGACAAGCGAGATCAAGCGGCACCCCCCTCACCGTCACCGGTGTAAGAGATGTGCTGCAGCAGCTCCACGATGTCCTCGCCGTCGACGGGCTCCACCGCAATCTGCTTTGCGCTCAGGCGCTCGCGGATAATGGGCAGATCGCATGCCTTTGCCTGTCGCATAAGCAGGTAGAGCACGTCGCCGTCGACCAAGCCCGCCGCGTCGCTCTCGCGGATTGCCGACCCAATTGCGCCCACCAGCTCGCCGACAGACTCCATGCCCGGCACCACGCGCAGGAGCAAAAAACTCCCCATCTTGCTATCTGCCAGCGCCTGCTCCGCCGCGAGCTCTTGGCCAAAGGCAGCCTGCTTGAGCACGCAAGTGCCGTCAACGCAGCGTTTATCCTGCGCCACCGCCTCATAGTCAAAGGCACGGCCCAACGCGCTTTCGACCAGCCCGCACAAGATGCGGAACAGGTTTTGATAATAGAGGGTCATTTGGTTTTCGGCCGCACTACGCACAAAGATCAACACGGCGGGTGCCCCGTCGCGCTCGATCGTGTATCCAAACATGGGAAGCCCCGGCGTCAGCTCGCGGTTCACCCACAGGTTCGAGTGACCCCCGTCGCCCAAAAGAGGTGCAAGCTGCTCAAGCGTGAGCGAGCGTGCGGCATCTTCGGCAATCGCGGGACTTGCTGCCACCAGGCGTGCAAATGCCCCGCCCGAAACATGGTAGATCGCCACCGAATCGTTCTCGAGGATCTCGCCCAGAAGCTCGCAGCACTTGCGATAGATGTCGCGAGGGTTGAGCACATCGAGCTCCTGCGTCACGGCAAAGATTTTGCCAAAGCTGTCGTGGCGACCCACGATCTGGCGCCTGTACGCGCGCTTGTCCTCGATCGCGTCGTGGTAGAGCTGCGTAAGGAACGTATTGCGGTTGCGCACGAGCTCGTTTTGATCGCGCTCCGCCCTAATGGCTTCGCTGTTGCGCAGCTGCACATAGCCGCACACGGCACCCACCACAAAGTACGCAACAAACGGCAGCCAGTTGGACGGCTCGTAGAACAGGCCCTGGAAGGTATAGCCGTACTGAGTAAAGTAGCTCGCGGCCAAACCCACCGACGCCAGCAGCGCCGCAACCAGGCCAAAATCCAAGCCATACAGCGTGCCGATCAACACCACGTAGAGCAGGCGATAATCGAGCACGTTGAGCTGGGCCGATTGTGAGAACAGATGCTCCAGCACCTCGAACAGAACCCAAGCAACGCCCGTCTCCAGGCATTTGATGGGCAGCGAGCGCATCTGGATGCGGTCGATGGCGGCACGCAAGGGGTTGACCTTCTTCGCGTGACCGGCATCCCAACGCGCCTGAATGGTCGAAAGATCGCGCATCAGGTCGTAGCGCTGAAACCAACCATAACGAACGCGAACGATGTCGCCGACGGGCACGGCGTAGCCGGCAGAATCGCCATAGGCAACCGAGAGCCCTAGGAACAGCGCCTTGAGAGCCTCGCCCACCTCACCCGCCGTGTGATGGAAGGTATCGGCAATATCGAGCGTCTCAAAGTTACCATCCCAGCTATCGAAGATACGGCGTACCAGCACCGCAAGCTCCTCGGCACACAGCAGGGGAAACGCCGCATCCTGCGCGCCCTGCAGAGCAACCGATCCGGTTGAGCACGCGTCGAACAGCGGCACCAAAAACGGGTCCTCCAGCGCGGCAGACGCGGTATACAGGAACGGCACGCGCAGGATCTTGGTCTGAACGCCCTCGCGAGCAGCGTAGTAGCGGCACAGGTCGTTGGCTGCGTGCGCGATAATGCCCTTGCCCGTTCGCCCCGCGGCATCGGCGGCGCCCTCGGCACCCGCGGGCCCCGCTACATACAGCAGTTGGACCCGGCGACCCGCGCACGCACGAAAGACCGTGCGCAGCAGCTCGATATCGCCCACGGAGTCGGTATGCGGGGTAAGGTAATTAGACAGGTAGACCACGCGTTCGAATTCGTAGGCCTGATCCAGGTGTTGCAGAAGCTCTTTCCACGAGGCATGGGGCGATGACTCATCGCGTCGCGTGTCCTGCGCGGCTACGACCTGCACATGGTCCTCGGGGAACGCCTTGGCACAAAAGTCATCGTCAACATATGCGGTGTTGCCAACAACCAGCACCTCCATGGCGCACCCCTCCCCTAAAATCCACTTTAGTCATAGTCAAACACGCGTATTTTACGCTGTCAACGCGAGTTGAAACGCCTTTAAGGCTGTTTTAAGAACTTTTTTAGAGGATGTGGGAACAACGAGAGTACTAAATGAACGCCCAATCGGGGGTGCGGTGAAAAACCGAGATCTGTCAAACAGGCCCCTGTTTTGGGCATCCGCGACCTGCAGCTTTGTTGGCAAAAATCGGTGTGCGCTCGGCGAGTTTCGATTTTCCCCGTACTTCTCCTACGCACCGGACTCGCAATAGCGCAGTACAATCCGTCAATCGCACTAACCGGAAAGCCAATCCAGCGACTAGACTAGCCAACCAGATACGGCCCTATTACATCGAATATCTCGCCAACCCTGGTTGCAGGATTTTGCGCAGACGGTTTGACGTTGCATAGCCCCCTATGGTGCACGATGAGGCGTCCGGCACGCTGCAATGCTTCGCCTCGCCTACCGTCAACCGCTCCGAACACCCCGTCCAAGTTCTTGCGGTACTCGATGCCCAAGTCCTTAGACATCGCCTGAGCGAGGGCACGCTGACACTCCGCGGCCGACATGGGGGCGGTCGTATAACGAAAGTGCAGAAGCGGCCACAGTTCGAAGCAAGGGTTCGACCACAACGCGTGGAAGGTCCTCGAACCATCGGAGAACTCGGTGCACTTACGCCCCATCGCGTCGAAGTCGGACGCAGGGAAGTCATCCTTGTCATACACGAGCCACACGTGGTCGAACGTCTCGGGCGCATAGCGGCAGTGTTCGACAGCGAAGTCAAGCAGGTCGAGCGTGTGTTTGCCCGTTCCCTTAACGATAATGGCAACCTTGCGCTCGTTCGCCGCGCCCAACGCCGCACGCACACCCTCAAAGTAGCGAGGCTCGGTCTCCTTACCCTCGCTCACTACAAGATGACGCGTCATCTGAACCATGCGCGAGCGGCCCTCTCGCTTGCCGCTACGCCAGCCCTTCGACTTCTTCGCCACCATGCTAATCCCACTCCTCGATGCGGGTGAGGTACGGATCGGCGCCGTAGCGACCGGACAGGTATTGCTTGTCGAAAGCCGCATTCTTGCTTACCAGATTACCGTTTGCCTCGTGGATGTCGGCGAGAGACCACAGCTGGCTCGCCTCCCCCTCGCCGCGCGCAGCGAACCATATCTCGTCACGACGGAACACATCGTTTCGCATGGTAGACACGTCCTGGGACGAGAAGATGAGCTGTGCGCCACTCTTGTTGACCTCAGGGTCCTTAAACAGCAGGATCACATAGCGAAGAAGCTTCGGGTGCAGTTTGGCGTCGAGCTCGTCTACCACAACGGTGCCACCACGCTCAAGCGCTGTCATCAGATACGCAGCCAACCCCATGAGCTTCTGGGTTCCGGCAGATTCCTCGGATAAACGCAGCTCGTACGACTTGCCGCCCACCTCGTGCCTCACGAAGACGCGCTGGCCGCGCCACTCCGGCGCCCTCTCCACTCTGAAGCCATCAATACGCACATCAACGGCGCGCAAAAAACGCGTGACCTCGCGCGAGTCGCCCTCGTCGAGCATTTGCTCGAGCATCCGCTCCAGGTAGGAACTGTTGTAGTTGAGAAACACGGCGTCGAGAAACCAGCTGGCCGCCTCCTGGACCACCGGCGCATCGAAGTTGATGCAAAGGAACGATAGGTACGGCAGGCTCGGGTTGAACCTCGCAGCCGTCACAAGCTTACGCAGTGTGGGGCCGAGTTCAACCTTTGTATCCTCGCGCTCGAACAGCATCGCCGTACGCGACGCTCCCAATTTACGCCGCCACAGCCCTTCGGACACGATCTCATCGGCGTGTACAGACAGAACATAGCGGTACTCATGCTCACCCGCGCGATAGTAGAGCTCGAACTCGGTGGGCTTAGCAGCCGACACGTCATCGAACTCGAACGCAGAGCAACGAGGTATCGAAGATCGGTTACCTTCTGGCGCATCAGTGCTGGCAGACAACAACCTGATCGGCCTTGCTACCGCCGAACGAATATAGTCAAGAGCCTCGAGCAGGTTAGACTTGCCGCCAGCGTTAGGCCCGTAAACCGCAGCCACCGGAAGGAAACTCTGCCCGTCAGGACACTCTATGAGGGAGCGCTCGAACTCCCTCATCGATGTTGCCTGCATGGAAAGCACAGTTTCGTCGCGATAGGATCTATAGTTCCTGAAGTTAAACTGGCAAAGCATCGTCCTCAAAATTCCTTTCATTGTTTTGAAAAGATATTTCAGAGTTTTTATTTGATTATAGACCTTAAATAGCATCAATCAAGTGTTTGCAGCATCTGGAGCAAAGGGTACAAGGCCAAAACTCGGAAGTATGCGGCTGCGGACACGCTAATCCATGCCCGCAGCCGCAATGGCGTCAAGCCCCTATCCTCTCGGCGGGAAGGGATCGTGCCCATGGGAATCCTTTGCGCGGATTCTACCGTCGGGACGATGGGTGATTAGCTCAGAGTGCTGATTAGAACTAATTTGACGACCGCGCTTTATAGCTTCGCCCTGGGTCGTCGTAACAAAGGAAGCGCGACGCGCCCCCTCGCCCTTAACCTGCCAATTGCCATCCGCCCGCTTCGTAACGTGCTGGTTTCTACCTTTCATACTCACCTCGCCTTCACGACCGATTGGTTAACGCGCTCACAGCATGAGGCTTGTAGCAAGTTCACTCGTGCCGCTTTGCTTAAAGCATAAATACCGGCGCGGACATAAATTGGACCTGGAAGGTACGGTGTGGAATCTCGAAGAAGCACAAGACAGCCGCAAGCTGAAGCTACCGTATCGCGCATGGTCAAATAAGCGTGGAACATAACGCCAGGACAAATACGCCTCATCCACCTCAGCTCTCCCCTCCCCGACTCAACCTGTTGATGCCCACTTAAAAATAGTCCAAATGGTCATCGAGAATTGAGCACGGTGAGCATTAAGAATTGAGTAGTTTAACCAGAAGAGCCGCGCCCCAGAAGCCCCCCCCCCCGGGGGACGATGCGCTTTATGCTAAAAGGCCGACGCTCTCGGAGGTTCCAGAGGCCGCCGCACATTATCGACAGGTGAACTCGGAAGTGCGGTAAAAAAATGGGACCTGTCGACTAGGCCCCGGGTTTGGACTCTTGCGGCCTGCGATTATGTTGGCAAAAATCGGAGTGTGCGCGGCAAGTTTCGATTTTCCCCGCACTTCCGAAATTCGCGATAAAAGCCCACTGCCCAGAAGCGGATACGGACAAATGCCCTCGGTAAACAGCCCCTTAAACGCGAAAACCGCCTTTCGGCGGTTACCACGGACCAAGCCGGACATACCGTCGCAAGGCCACACCACAAGGCTTACTTTAAGGGAAAGCTCGGGGTCCGTCAATCCTATGCCGCCAATCCTCCAAATCAACCTTTGGACTCATTCTTTGGATAGCTGGCAGATTATAGCCATTAATGGGCACCATGTTGACATCAAGACAACAAAAGAAGCGCTGCAACAAATCGAATAGACAGGAGAGACATGCAAGCGATCGAAAAACTAAAGACCACCGATGATTTAGGTGAACACGGAGGCGGCATATGGAAGAAATGGCCCTGGAAGGACTCCGATCATTATGAATTAATGTCCGATCTCATCCTTAAGGCTAAATACAGCATTCAAGATTTCAATTCCACTATCGGCGGGGGCTTCTTGCCCAACCCAAAGGACACCGTTTATCTTGTGGCACTTGCTACTTGGATAAAAGATGCGTTCTGGCAAATTAAAGGGAACTGTCTTCGAAAAGAGATTGAAAACGATTTTGAGTTCTCTAAACAAAGTGAACTCGACGACGCGTGCAAATATCTCCAAGTTGTTCGCTCAATAGTTATTGCCCACCCCCTCAATTCAACTAGACATCAAGATTATGGTTTTGGATCAGAAGGAAGAATCTGCATTGATATAAGAGGGAAAAGCCTACTTGATTCCTTTCCTAAGGCAGTTATATATCGCATCACACCAAAAGGATTTTCAAGAATCAACTGCGTGGGCGATAATGACATCGCATTGATGACATGTCGCAATATTCGCAGCGCCAAAGAACAAAAAGGCAAGCTGCACTTTGAAAGATGCTGCCTCGACATGCGAGACATACGCGATTCTGCCGAGCTTTACATTGACGCTATATACGAACTGGACCGCCACCTTGGTCGGATCAGGAGGAAGGATTTTATTAAATAGCCCCAGCTCATTAGCTTAAGAGCCGATCGTTCGACCACTTCATCCTAGAAGAAACAGCCATCACGGACAAAGACGCGCATAATACGACCCGTACCAACAATGAGCGAAGTCAACATGCGGCAGCGGGGCAAAACCGGACGTTAGCAAGAAGAAGGCGCCGGGACTCATGTCGGCCCCGGTGCCTAGGCGCAATGCCACGGTACTGCTTCACAATATTCAACAGTGGCTAATTAAACAAACGCCGCATCCCACCAAGTCGCTAATGCCCAAGCCGTTCAAGCCAAAGAACAGCTTGGGCACACTCCATGAGACCACAGCAAGAGCCGCAACCGGACCTCGCGTCAGTAGCAGACACGCCCCATCCCGCCGGCAATCACCCCTCTCCGTCCATGACCGACCAGCTCACAGGTTCAATGCCCGGAAGAGACGTTAGGCAAGAGGGGCAGGCAACCTGATAGTTCCCGTAATTTGTTCTGCGCTGCATCGAAGCGGAGACGTATATCGCTTTGCGGGCGCGAGTGACGCCGACGTACAGCAGGCCTATTTCCTCAATAAGCCCATCTGGCATTTTCTTCGCATCAGCAATCTGGCAACCTCGCGCAGAACGTAAGTATATACCAGCATTTTCGCAACGAGAGCAAATCCCTCCAGGCCAATCGAAACGCGTAACGCCCGGAATGAAAACGGTGTCCCACTCGAGCCCCTTAGCGGAGTGAACGGTCATCATGGAGATGCCCACATCAAGGTAATCGGAGAAACGTCGCAGGGAGCCCTCGGAAAAGATACTAACGATATAGTCGAAGCGCTCCGAAGGTCCCATCGCGACGCAGTCATTTTTAAGGTGTTTCCGCAGCGCTCCTAGAAGCATGGCATAGGACCGCCCATACTCGAACCTCTTGGAGCCAGTCAGCAGTTCATCAGAGATGGAGTCGATTATTTTGTCCGCAGCAGACCGGCTGACGCCCTTTTCTCCAGACACTGCATCGGTAATCCTGGATAAAGCAAACGCATTGAATTCGATGAACCCCCGACTTGTATCCGAGAAGAGTCCGTTGAAGTAAGAGATACCTTCTTTAGCAAGCTCTTCCATAATGAGATCGGCAAGAGCACCACGCTTACGAACAAGAATCGCAATCCTCCCGCCACTGCTTTGAGCGAGCGCCGTAACCTTGGAAACGATGGCAGTCGCTTCGTCTTGCTGAGTAAAGCCAAC
>CATXXF010000046.1 GCA_958403395.1 uncultured Collinsella sp. | reverse complement strand
GGGATTGGTCAAAATAGTTTGACTATTAGCGGCTAAAATCGCCCGGCGCTAACAACTTAATCTATCACGGCTTCATAACGTTGCGACGGTGGCGGTCTATACTTAGAAGAACTGCAACGTACCGCTTCGTGAAAGGTCGCACCCATGCAGACGATCTACCAGAAGATGGAAACCACCGAACTCGATGCCGCCATCGAGGCGCTCAAAGCCGAGGTCGCCGAGGTCAAGGCCAAGGGCCTGGCGCTCGACATGGCCCGCGGCAAGCCGTCGCCCTCCCAGGTGGACATCTCTCGACCCATGCTCGATATCCTCAATGCCGATGCCGATCTGCACGACGGCAATGTCGACTGCTCCAACTACGGCTGCTTTGAGGGCATTCCCTCGGCACGCAAGCTGGCGGGGGAGTTCCTGGGTTGCCCCGCCGAGCAGACGCTCGTGCTGGGTTCGTCGAGCTTGCTGATCGAGCACGATATTGCCGGTATGTTCTGGCGTTGCGGCTCGTGCGGCAGCGAGCCCTGGGAGGCTTATGAGGCCGCGCACGACGGCAAGAAGGTCAAGTTCCTGTGCCCCGTTCCCGGCTACGACCGCCACTTTGGCATCACCGCCGATCTGGGTATCGAGAACGTCCCCGTCGCGATGACCGACAACGGCCCCGACATGGACGAGGTCGAGCGCCTGGTTGCCGCCGACGACTCCATCAAGGGTATCTGGTGCGTGCCCAAGTATTCCAACCCCACGGGCATTACCTTTAGCGAGGACACCGTGCGTCGCCTGGTCGAGATGCCCACGGCCGCGCCCGATTTCCGCATCTTCTGGGACAACGCCTACTGCGTGCACGACCTGTACGACGAGACCGACGAGCTCGCCAATATCTTCGACCTCGCTCGCGCGGCGGGCACCGAGGATCGCGTGGTGGCCTTCGCCTCGACGTCCAAGATCACCTTCCCGGGCGCCGGTATCGGCTTTATCGGTGCGAGCCCCGCGGTCATCGCCGAGTTCTCCAAGCGCCTGAAGGCAGGCCTTATCAGCGCCGACAAGCTCAACCAGCTGCGCCACGTGCGTTTCCTTCCTACCATCGAGGCGGTCAGGGAGCACATGAAAAAGCACGCCGAGTTCCTGCGCCCGCGCTTTGAGGCCGTTGAGCGCAAGCTCACCGAGGGCCTGGGCGATACGGGTTGCGCCACTTGGACGCATCCCCGCGGCGGCTACTTTGTGAGCTTTGATGGTCCCGAGGGCTCGGCCCAAAAGGTCGCTGCGCTTTGTGCTGACCTGGGCGTCAAGCTCACGCCGGCCGGTGCTACCTGGCCCTATGGCAAGGACCCGCGCGATACCAACATCCGCATCGCGCCGAGCTATCCCACGGTCGAGGACCTGGAGGCCGCGCTCGATGTGCTGGTGCTGGCCGTTAAGCTTGTCGCTGCCGAGCTCGCGCGTGCCGAGCGCGCTTAACGCGCGGCTTCCCGTACTATCCGCACCTTCGATACGTAAAGGAGCATATACATGGATTTGGGTATTTCCACCAACCCCACGCCAGAGCTCTACACCATTAAGGTAACCGGCGAGATCGACATCTCTAACGCCGATAGCCTGCGCAATGCCATCGACCTGGCGCTCGAGCAGCCCACTGAGGCCGTTGAGCTCGATTTTGCCCAGGTGAGCTACATCGATTCGACGGGCATTGGCGTGCTCGTGGGCGCCGCGCACCACGCGGTCGACCACGGCAAGCGCTTTAGCTGCACCAATGTGCAGCCCTCGGTAATGCGCGTGGTTCAGCTGTTGGGTGTCGACCAGGAGATTTCGATCACCGCTGCATAATCTTTGCCCCCAAAAGGGCGTGCCGTTTGGCATATGTTTGTGATGCGCTCGGACGTTTTGGCGTCCGGGCGCTATACTTGACCGAATGAATAGACGAGTTCCGGCCGAATGGCGCGGTGCGGGCTCGACTCACATCGAGCCTTGGAGGTATGTGTGTTTGGTATTGGAGAGGGTGAGCTCGCGATCATCGTGGTCTTCGGCTTTTTGCTGTTTGGCCCGGATAAGCTCCCGCAGATGGGCCGCACGATCGGCCGTGCCATCCGTCAGTTCCGCGAGACGCAGGAAAAGATGACGGCCGTTGTTCAGTCTGAGATTATCGATCCGGTAAGCGAGGCCGCTTCGGCACCGGTCAAGCCCAAGAAGACTGCCGTCGATGACGATTCCGATGCGGACAAGGATGCCGCCGAGACGGCAGCGCCCGCCAAGAAGGAGACCTTTGCCGAGCGCCGTGCCCGCCTTGCTGCCGAGAAGGCCGCGAGCGAGGCTGCCGCCGAGGGCGAGGGTGCTGCTGAGGAGGCCGAGGGTGCCGAGCCTGCCGCTGCCGCCGAGCCTGTCGTCGAGCCCGAGCCTGCTGCAGAACCGGAACCCGAGCCCGAGCCGGTAGAGCCCACGACGGCCGACCTCTACGCCCGTCGTCCCCGCAAGCGCAAGGCCGTCGTCGACCAGCTCGCCCGCGAGCTCGAGGCCGAGGACGACGCCGCTGCCGCCGACGCCTCGAAGGGAGGCGATGAGTAATGCCTATCGGACCTGCGCGCATGCCGCTCTTCGATCACCTGGGAGAGCTCCGTCGCCGCCTGACTATCGTGGTCGTGTCGGTGTTTGCCGCCGCCATCGTGCTGTATTTCGCCACGCCCGTGGTGCTCGACATCCTGGAAGACCCCATCCGCTCCTTTGTGCCGGACGGTAAGTTCTACATCACCACCACGCTCGGCGGCTTTGGCCTGCGCTTCTCGCTGGCCATCAAGATGGCCGTGGTCATGTGCACGCCCATGATCATCTGGCAGATTCTAGCATTTTTCCTGCCGGCGCTGCGTCCCAACGAGCGCAAATGGGTCGTGCCCACGGTGCTCGCCTCGACGGTGCTGTTCTTCCTGGGCGCCATCTTCTGCTATTTCATCATCATCCCGGCGGGCTTTGAGTGGCTTATCGGCGAGACCTCGGCCGTCGCCACGGCGCTGCCCGACCTGGAGAACTACGTCAACATGGAGCTGCTCTTTATGATCGGCTTTGGCGTGGCGTTTGAGCTGCCGCTTATCATCTTCTACCTGTCCGTCTTCCACATCGTGTCCTACGCGGCCTTCCGCGGCGCCTGGCGCTACGTGTACGTGGGCCTGCTTGTGGGCTCGGCTGTGATTACGCCCGACGGCTCGCCCGTTACGCTGGGCCTCATGTATGGTGCCCTGCTCTCGCTCTACGAGATTTCGCTCGCCATTGCCCGCGTGGTCATTACCGCGCGCGAGGGCAAGGAGGGCTTGTTTGTGAGCCGTCTGGACCTGTTCTCGGACGATGAGGACGACGAGGAGTAAATCGGTATGCACGAGGTTGGCATTGTCAACGGCATACTCGATACAGTGATTCGCGCGGCGCGTGGGGCGGGGGCCTCGCGCGCCGTTTTGGTAACGCTGCGTATCGGGGATATGACCGAAGTTGTGCGCGAGGCGCTCGACTTTGCGTGGGAGACATTTCGCGATGAGGACTCGCTCACGCGAGGCTGCGAGCTTGCCGTGGAGGAAGTCCATCCACAAAGCGAGTGTCTGGACTGCGGGGAGGTCTTTGAGCACGATCGCTTCCATTGCCGCTGTCCCCAATGTGGCGGCGCCAACGTGCGCCTGCTTCACGGCCGCGAACTCGACATCGCAAGTATCGAAATCGAAACCCCCGACGATTAGCCCATCAGCCACCTGGGGACGGGGTATAAAGGGGCAAAAGTAAGGAGCGCTGAGTATGGCTGAGAAAACGATTGATATCGCGTCGCCGATCCTGTCGCGCAACGAGCGCCTGGCAGATCAACTGCGACAGCGATTTAAAGAGACAAACACCTATGTGATCAATGTGCTGTCGAGCCCCGGTTCGGGCAAGACCACCACGATCCTGGGCACCAACGAGCGCCTGCGCGACAAGGCTGGCCTGCGCTGTGCCGTCATCGAGGGCGATATTGCCTCGGATGTCGACGCCATCACCATGAAGGAAGCCGGCATGCCCGCCATCCAGATCAACACGGGTGGCCTGTGCCACCTCGAGGGCAACATGATTATGGAGGCCGTCGATGCGTTCGATCAGGCGGTGGGCCTTCAAAACATCGACGTCATCTTTATCGAAAACGTGGGCAACTTGGTCTGCCCGGTCGACTTTGACCTGGGCGAGAACCTGTCCATCATGATCCTCTCGGTGCCCGAGGGCGACGACAAGCCCATCAAGTACCCGGGCATCTTCCAGCACGCCGGCGCACAGCTGCTCAACAAGGTCGACGTGGCCCCGGCTTTCGATTTTGACATGGATAGGTATACTAAGACACTCGATGACCTCAATCCGCAGGCGCCGCGGTTTGCCGTGAGCGCGCGCAAGGGCGAGGGCATGGATGCCTGGTGCGATTGGCTCATCGGGCAGATCGAGCAAGCAAGGGCGTAAATCGGCCGCCATACGGGCGGGCGTAGCCGCAGAGACACGAGATAGGAGCCTCTTTTGAAGCTCATCATCGCAGAGAAAAACGACGCCGCGCGTCAGATTGCCGAGCGTCTGTCCACGGGCAAACCCAAAAAGGACAAGGTGTACAACACCGCAATCTACCGTTTTGAGTGGAAGGGCGAGGAGTGCGTGACCATCGGCCTGGCCGGTCACATCCTTGCGCCCGATTTTTGCGACAGCGTGCTGTTCGATAAAAAGCTGGGCTGGTATTCGGTTACCGAGGACGGCGAGATGCTACCGGCCGACATGCCCGATGGCCTGGCACGCCCGCCCTACGACACCAAACGCAAGCCGTTTCTTGCCGACGGCATCTCCATCAAGGGCTGGAAGCTCGAGAGTCTGCCGTATCTCACCTGGGCACCCGTCATTAAGCTGCCGGCCGAGAAGGAACTCATCCGCTCGCTTAAGAACCTCGCCAAAAAGTCCGACAGCGTCATCATCGCCACGGACTTCGATCGCGAGGGCGAGCTGATCGGTTCGGACGCCCTCAACAAGGTGCGCGAGGTGGCGCCCGACTTGCCGGTCGCCCGCGCCCAGTATTCTTCGTTTACCAAGGCCGAGATCACGCAGGCCTTCGATAACCTTGTCTCGCTCGACCAGAACCTGGCCGACGCCGGCGAGAGCCGTCAGCACATCGACCTCATTTGGGGTGCGGTGCTCACGCGCTACCTGACGCTCGCCAAGTTTGGCGGCTTTGGCAACGTGCGTTCCGCCGGCCGCGTGCAGACGCCGACGCTTGCCCTGGTGGTCGAGCGCGAACGCGAGCGCATGGCGTTTGTGCCCGAGGACTATTGGCAGATTCGCGGCATGGGCGCCGCGCAAGGCGCTGCCGAGGACGATCGCTTTAAGATCGCGCACAAGACGGCGCGCTTTACCGACAAGGATGCTGCTGAGACGGCGTACGGTCACGTTGACGGTGCCAAGACGGCAACCGTCGCCGCGGTGACCAAGCGCTCGCGCAAGCAGCAGCCGCCCACGCCGTTTGCGACCACCTCGCTGCAGGCTGCCGCCGCAGCCGAGGGTATCTCGCCTGCGCGTACCATGCGCATCGCCGAGTCCCTCTACATGGCGGGCCTCATCAGCTACCCGCGTGTCGACAATACCGTATACCCCGCGACGCTTGATCTGGGCGCTGTGGTGAGTGACCTTGCAAAGATCAACCCGGCGCTGGCGCCCGTGTGCAAAAAGGTCCTCGCCGGCCCCATGAAGCCCACGCGCGGCAAGGTCGAGACCACCGACCACCCGCCTATCTATCCCACGGGCGAGGGCGATCCGTCCACGCTCGACGGCGGCCAGCGCAAGCTCTACGACCTCATCGCCCGCCGCTTCCTAGCGACGCTTATGGGTCCCGCGACCATCGAAAACACTAAGCTCGAGCTCGACGTGAACGGCGAGTCGTTCGTGGCTTCGGGCGATGTGCTCGTGACCCCGGGTTTCCGCGAGGCGTACCCGTACGGACTCAAGCGCGACGAGCAGATGCCGCCGCTGGAGCAGGGCGATACGGTCGACGTGTTCGACATTAAGCTCGAGGCCAAGCAGACCGAGCCGCCCGCGCGCTACAGCCAGGGCAAGCTCGTGCAGGAGATGGAAAAGCGCGGCCTGGGCACCAAGTCCACGCGCGCGAGCATCATCGAGCGCCTGTACGCCGTGCGCTATCTCAAAAACGATCCCGTGGAGCCGAGTCAGCTGGGCATCGCCATTATCGATGCACTGTCGCAGTTTGCCCCGCGCATCACGAGCCCCGATATGACCAGCGAGCTCGATGGCGACATGACCCGTGTGGAGCGCGGCGAGGATACCGAAGAGCATGTCGTGACGCACTCGCGCGCGCTGCTGGCTGGCGTGCTCGACGAGCTGCTCAAGCACACGCAGGAGCTGGGCGACGCCATCAGCGACGCCGTCACGGCCGATGCGCGCGTGGGCGCTTGCCCCAAGTGCGGCAAGGACCTGGTTATGAAGACGAGCGCCAAGACCCGCGGCAGCTTTATCGGCTGCATGGGCTGGCCCGACTGCGATGTGACCTATCCGGTGCCGAGCGGCGTCAAGGTAAGCCCGCTCGAGGGCGAGGCGGCCGTGTGCCCCGAGTGCGGCGCGCCGCGCATTAAATGCCAGCCGTTCCGTCAGAAGGCTTTCGAGATCTGCGTGAACCCCACGTGCCCCACCAACTACGAGCCCGACCTTAAGGTGGGCGAGTGCAAGGTGTGTGCCGAGGCCGGACGTCATGGCGACCTGATCGCGCACAAGAGTGAGAAGAGCGGCAAGCGCTTTATCCGCTGCACCAACTACGATGACTGCGGCGTGAGCTATCCTCTGCCGGCGCGCGGTAAGCTCGAGGCGACGGGTGAGACCTGCCCCGAGTGCGGCGCCCCCATCGTGGTGGTCAACACGGCGCGCGGCCCGTGGCGTATCTGCGTCAACATGGACTGCCCGACCAAGGAGAAGAAGCCCGCCCGCGGCCGCAAGACCACGACTAAGGCGAGCACGGCCAAGAAGACGACGGCGGCCAAGAAGACTGCTGCCAAGAAGACGACCGCCAAAAAGACGACGGCCAAGAAGTCGACTACCAAAAAGACCGATGCCGACAAGTAGCCGCACGGTCGAAGCATCACCTAAAACAAAAACGAGCGAGGACCTCAAAATCCTCGCTCGTTTTTTATCCGGCAGTTAGGGACGTTCCTTTTCTGCCGGCAGTTTAGGAACGTCCCTAACTGCCGGCTCGGGAACGACAAAGCGCTAGTTCACTTCGACGGGTTTGGCGCCGGGGTAGCGCTCCTCAAAGTCTAGGCGGTACTTATTGTCATTGGTGCCCGCCACGTTGTCGCGCGACAGCGGCGCTACGATCTCATTCTTGTGATCCGCAGGCTTGGTGTATTTCAGGCTGATCTCCCAGGCATCACAGATTGCGTCAATGCGGTGATCCAGGTCATCGTACAGGGCGATGATGTCCTTCCAGGAGCTGTAGTTCTTAGAGCTCGTCGGGACGTCCAGGTCCTCGACGATGTCGTAATACTGCTCGATGGTGTCCTCCGTGCGCTCGGCGACGTCGGCGAGATTTTGACGGGTGGTTCGATCCTCTTCCAGATAGCTGCCGTTGAAGTTCTGCGCGCAGCCACGGACGTAGTTGTCGAGGTCTTCGAGCAAGTCGTAGTATTCGCTCAGACGACGGTAGAGGTTCTGCTCGGAGAGCGTTGCTTCGCCGCCATCCTCGTCGTCATCGTCATCATCGTCGTACAGGCTGTTGGGATCGCCGAGAGGCTTTAGGTCATCGTCGTCGACGTCATGGTGCAGCTTAGCTACCTCGGCAGACGTCTGCGTGGCGGCGTTGTCGAAAGGCTTGATCACAAAGAAAACGACCAGGGCGATGATGATCGCCACCAGCACAACGATAACGGCGATAAGCGGCCCGGTGCCGCTCTTTTTGGGAGCGGGGGTCTGTGGCGAAGCGGGCGCGTATGCGGGAGCCGGCTGCTGTTGGGGCGAGTCGCTCGCGACGGGTATGCGCTGCGTGGTCTCGACGGCCGCGGGGCCTGCGGCGGGGTCGGGGCGATAGGCGAGGGGGTCGTCCGCCTTGACTTGCGGCGTATCAAGGGAGCCGGTCTGCTCAAAAGCGGGCTGGCTATCGCTTGCGGTTGTTTGCTCAACAGGTGCACCGCACGAGGTGCAGAACTTGGCATTATCTGCAAGAAGCTTGCCGCACGAGGCGCAATACCGAGACATTGCCACTCCTTTCGCCACATTTCAATGCAATACGACGATTATACCCAGCGTCCAAAATTCCCCATCATAAGTTGCGGTGAAATAGGGACTGTTTGGCGGTCTCAGAGCTTCAATCAGTCCCTATTTCACCGCAACTTCGGGGATGCCTCGATGGCTAGGTTGGATTTGGGACGCGCCTGCCCCTGGGGTATCATGGCTTGGTTGCTATAACTTGCATTTTCGCGCCTTGTAGGAAGGGGCTGCGCCCATGGCTTTTGAGCCCGCTCAACATAGCTTTATCACGCTCGAGGGCGTCGATGGCGCCGGCAAGTCCACGCAGGCGCGCCTGCTTGCCCGCGCTCTTGAACTCGCTGGCTACCAGGTTGTGAGCCTGCGCGAGCCGGGCGGTACCGCCATCAGCGAAAAGATCCGCGCCCTGCTGCTCGACCCCGCCAATACGGCGATGGGCGATACTTGCGAGCTGTTGCTCTACGAGGCGGCGCGCGCCCAGCTAGTGCATGAGGTTATCGCGCCCGCCCTCGCGGCCGGCAAGGTGGTCCTGTGCGACCGCTTCTACGATTCCACGACCTGCTATCAGGCGTTTGCCGACGGCCTCGATCGCCAGATGGTGCGCGATGCCAACAACCTGGCCGTTGCGGGGACGCACCCGGCGCTCACACTCGTCTACCACATCACGCCCGAGCAGGCGGCGCTGCGCATGGCAGCCCGTGGTGCGGCCGACCGCATGGAGGCTAAGGGCATGGCCTTCCAAGAGCGCGTCTACCAGGGATTTTGCGCCATTGCCGCCGAGGAACCAAACCGCGTAAAGCTCATCGACGCGACCGCGTCCATCGAGGAAGTCTTCGCGCAGACGGTCGAGCGGGTTCGCGCCTACGGCCTCGACATTTCCCAGGACGCCGTCACCGCTGCGCTTGCCCAGGAGGCCGAGTAACATGGCCCCCGCTCAGGCAAGCCTGCTGGCCAAGCTCGATACCCAAGAGCGCGCGCGTGATTTTTTGACCAATGCCGTCGCCAGCGGTCGCGCATCGCACGCCTACCTGTTTTTGGGCGCGCCCGGCGCGGGCAAGCTCGACGCCGCGTGGGCGCTCGCCCAAGCTTTCCTGTGCGAGCAGGATGGCTGCGGCTCATGCGATAGCTGCGTGCGCGTCGCCCGCCATACGCACCCCGACGTGCACTATTACACGCCCGAGAGCGCCACGGGCTACCTCATTGCCCAGACCCGCGAGCTGCTCGACGATGTGCCTCTGGCGCCCATCCGTGCCAAGGCCAAGGTCTACATCATCGACCGTGCCGAGCAGCTGCGCGCTAACACCGCCAACGCACTGCTCAAAACACTCGAGGAGCCGCCCGAGGGCGTTATGTTCATCTTGTTGGGCACCTCGGCAGACGTGATGCTGCCCACCATTGTGAGCCGCTGCCAGTGCGTGCCGTTTCGGCTGGTGTCGCCCGCCGTCGCCGCGCAGGCCGTGAGCCGCGCCACCGGTCAGGACCCTGCGCGTTGCCGCATGGCCGTCGCAGTAGCGGGAAGCCCCGCGCGTGGCATCGAGTTCCTCAAGAGCGCCGAGCGCCAGGACGCTCGCCGTCAGATGGTTCGCGCCATCGATTCGCTCATCGCCGCCGACGAGGCCGACGTGCTCAGCCGCGCCAAGTCGCTTATTGTCGCCGTTAAGGCGCCGCTCGCCGAGGTCAAGTCCACGCAGGAAAAGGTGCTCGAGCAAAACGCCGACTACCTGTCGCGTGGAGCATTGAAGCAGCTTGAGGACCGCAACAAGCGCGAACTCAACGCGCGCGAGCGTTCGGGTATCATGGAAGCGCTGGCGAGCGCGCGGACGCTCATGCGCGACGTGCTGCTGACGCTTCAGGACGAGGCAGCCGACGTGGTGAACGAGGACGTGCGCGACACGATCGGGCGGCTTGCCGCCGCGACGAATGTTGCGGGTGCCACACGGGCGCTCGAGGCAGTCGCGACCGCCGAGCGCAACATCGCCAGAAACGTTACTCCCCAGCTGGCCATCGAGGTCATGCTGTTCGATATCAGGAAGGCACTGAAATGCCGTTAGTCGTACCCGTTAAGTTTACCTACGCCTCGCGCGACCTGTGGTTCGACCCGCAGGATCTGGATATCCTCGAGGCCGATTATGCTATCTGCTCCACCGAGCGCGGAACCGAGATCGGCCTGGTCACGGCGGACCCCTTCGAGGTGCCGCAGGACGAGATCGGCCAGCCGCTCAAGCCCGTGCTGCGCGTGGCGAGCGACATCGACCTGCAGCTTGCCGATGATCTGGCCATCCAAGGCGACGAGGCCATGGTCGATTTCCGTCGCCTGGTCAAGGAGCTCGACCTCGAGATGAAGCCGGTCGGCGTCGAGTACCTGTTTGGCGGCGAGAAGGCCGTGTTCTATTTTGCGGCCGAGGAGCGCGTCGATTTTCGTCAGCTCGTCAAAGACCTGTCCTCGACGCTGCACATTCGCGTCGACATGCGCCAGATCGGCGTGCGCGACGAGACCCGCTTGGTGGGCGGCTATGCCCAGTGCGGACAGGAGCTCTGCTGCACGCGCTTTGGCGGACAGTTTGAGCCCGTCTCGATTCGCATGGCAAAAGAGCAGGACCTACCGCTCAACTCGTCCAAGATCAGCGGCGTATGCGGCCGCCTGATGTGCTGCCTGCGCTATGAGTTCGAGGCGTACAAGGACTTTAAAAGCCGTGCGCCCAAAAAGAAGACGCTCATCGATACGCCGCTTGGCAAGGCGCGTATCCAGGAATATGACACGCCGCGCGAGCAGCTGGTGCTGCGCCTGGAGAACGGTAAAGTCTTTAAGGTCAACCTGGCCGATATGACGTGCTCGGAGGGCTGCAAAAAGAAGGCCGCCGAGCAGGGCTGCAACTGCCGCCCCGACTGCGTGACGCGCGACGTGCTCGAGCGCATCGAATCGCCCGAGATGCGCCTGGCGCTCATGGAGCTCGATCGCGAGAACGGCGTCGACGTGGGCGATGGCCTGTCGAGTGCCGACCGTCTGGCCGGCACGTCGATGCCCAAGCGCCGTCGCCGCGATGCCGAATCCGATGCTCGCGCCGGTCAGGGTCAGGGCGAGGGCCGTGGCCGCGGAAAAGGCCGCGGTAAGGCCGAGACACCCGAGGCCGAGGGGGCGGCCGATGGCCGTCGCCGTCGCAAGCGCGCGGGCTCGGGCGATGCTACCGAGGTTGCAGCCGCGGGCAAGAACGCCTCTCGCGAGCGCGAGGTTCAGCAGCCCCAGCAGCAGAATCGCGGCGGCGGCATGAACCCCACACGTCGCCGCCGCCGTCATCTGTCGAGCGAGGAGCGCGAGGACGCCTTCCGCGCCGCAGCTGCTCGCGAGGCCGGTGCCGCTTCCAAGGGCGCCTCGGCCTCCGATGCGCCTGTCGACAAGAGCGGCAAGTCACGTGGCGAGGAGGAGCGCGCGCCGCGTCCGCGCCGTCGCCATTCCTCGGGCGCGCAACAGAAGCCCTCAGTGCCCTCCGTGGCCGATCAGGTCTCGGATGGCGAGGTCAAGGTCACGCGCCGTCGTCCCGGGGATGGCGGGGGAGCGGCTGCCAAGGCTTCGCGTGGCGCCGCTCGCGACGAGCGCGAGCCGCGCGAGAATCGCGGTGGCGAGGGCTCGGCCGACCAGGGTCAAAAGCGCCGTCGCCGTCGTCGTTCCCGCAAGCCGCGTCAGGATGGTGGCGAGGGCTCGACCCCGTCTTCGTCCGTACCGCAACCGCCCGCCGGCGAATAACGCCCGCGAGCGGATTTAGCCCGCCTTGCCCGAGCGCATCGGGGTATCATAGCGCCGAATCAACAACCCTCCCTGCGACCGAACGTAGGGAGGGTTGTGTCTTGAAGAGCCGTTTGAACATATTGAGCCGTCTGCAGGGCGCCGGTGCCCTGCCGTTTGCGGACGAATTGCTACCGTTTGCCGAGCACGCGACGTACGAGGCGCTTGAGGCGTTGTCGCCCACGCGATGTGCCGGCTGCGAACGCGCCGGTGCGCTTATTTGCCAAGACTGCCTGGCCGCGCTCACGCTCATCGACCCACGTCATAGCTGCACCCGATGCGGCGCCCCGTTTGGGGATTTGCTGTGCACTGAGTGTTCGGTCGAGGGCACGTCCTCGGCAATGGCGGAGGCGCTCGACCGCTGCCTGGCGTGCGCTGTCTATGCGCATCCGCTGCCGCGCATCATTAAAGCGTACAAGGACTCGGGCGAGCGACGTCTGGCTCCGTATCTGGCGGAGCTGCTCTACGACACCGCCCTGCATGCCCAGGTCGTAGCGCCCGATCGCTATGGAGGCGTGCTGTCCGGTGCGGATGCGGTGGTGTTTGTGCCTGCGACGGCGGCAGCGTTTCGGCGACGCGGCTTCGATCATATGGAAGCCATCGCGCGCCCATTTTGCGAGCTGTCGGGTGTTCCGCTACTCGACGCCCTCGTTAAGTACGGTCATGGCGACCAGCGTGAACTCGGTCGTGAAGAACGCCGTGAACGCGCCCGAGGCATGTACGAGACCGTTGAGGACGTGCGGGACCGCCGCCTGCTGCTTATCGACGACGTTATCACCACGGGTGCGACGATGACAGCGGCTTCGGCGGAACTCAAACGCGCCGGTGCCGCGGCCGTTGATGGCCTTGCTATCGCACGCGTTTGGTAGGGGTGATTCGTGTGGCGGTAACAATCAGGCAGTGCAACAAACCGACAAAAGAGTAGCTAGCGGCTTCCGTGATCCTGACGGGCGCCTCGGCGTTGCGTATGATTCGAGCCGAGCGCCGGCAGATGGGCTACATCGGCTGGAAGGACCTTGAGCCCGAGGAGGAGCGCCGCGTGCTGTGCACGTCATCGCCTTCGACCGAGGATATCTATCTTCCCGACCTGGTTCGAATTGGAGCCAAAAGCGGCGAGGTGCAAGAAGACCTGTGCTTGCTGGTGGGATCTGCGGCGCAGCGCCGCCGCATGCCTGGCGTGGGCTGGTCCGTGTGTTCTGGGTTGCCTGCCGGCTCGATTCTAGAGGTGGAACCGGGGGTGTACAGCCTATCTCCCGAGGCCCTTTGTGTTGCCGTCGCCCGCGAGGTCGGCTGTATCCAGGCGTTTGCCCTGGCCCAGGAACTGTGTTCCAAGATTTCACTGAGCGATCGCGGGAAGTATCTGCCTCCCTATACCTCGCCTGTTGCGAATAGACTTGCAAAGGACAAGGACCAACCGGCAGACGTGGGCTACTTTGAAGTCGAGCCGGTGCTGACGCCCGATCGCCTGGCAGATTACCTTGCGGCATGCAAGGGGAGTACGGCCAAACAACTGCGGCGGCTGTGTCCCTATCTGTCGGAAAACCTGCTCTCGCCCATGGAGTGCATCATGCTCGCTCTGTTTTCGCTTCCGTTTTCCTATGGCGGATTTGCCTGCGGTCCCTTTAAGACCGACTACAAGATCGAGTTCGATGACCGCGCGCAGGCAATCTCGGGGATGCCGCATGCAGTTTGCGATGCGTATCAGGAAGCAGCCCGGTTTGACCTGGAATACAACGGTGAGCTGGGCCATTCCTCCCGGAGGGGACGTATCCATGATGAAAAGCGCAACACGGGCTTGATTACTATGGGAATCGAGGTCGCGACGGTCAACAACGAAATGCTCTGCGACATGGAAGCGATGGAAGCGCTCGCATGGCGCATCCACCAGCGTATGCGAAAGCGGTACCGGAATCGTGTCGATGCCCGCAGGAAGAAGCAAGAGGCGTTGCTTAACACGCTGCGGGCGTGTTTTGGGCTTAAGCCGGTCTAATTCGCGTCGAAAATAGGGGGTTAATCATATGCCCTGGCCAAAATATGGCAAATATGAGTACTGTCACTAAATCAGTAACAGCAAAATCAAGGAATTTAGGACTCGGAGGCGTCGTAAAGTAAGAAGATAATAAACAAATGTAGAATAACTAAGCATCAGGTTGGCGACACTGAGGTGGCGCGCGCAGACGTGGTGTAAGAGTGTCCTGAGGTTCGTCGCTGCAAGCCC
>CATXXF010000045.1 GCA_958403395.1 uncultured Collinsella sp. | reverse complement strand
GACCGTCTGCTCCGCGAGTTCAAGGTTGACGCTAACGTTGGTAAGCCCCAGGTTGCCTACCGCGAGACCGCTGGTCACGACGTCGAGAAGGCTGAGGGCAAGTTCGTCCGTCAGTCCGGCGGTCGCGGTCAGTACGGCCACGCCGTCATCAAGCTCGAGAAGATGGAGGAGGGCTTCGGCTACGAGTTCGTCAACGCTATCGTCGGCGGCGTCGTGCCCAAGGAGTACATCCCGTCCATCGACAAGGGCATCCAGGAGGCCCTGAACACCGGTGTTATCGCCGGCTTCCCGGTCCTCGACGTTAAGGTCACCCTGTTCGACGGTTCTTACCACGAGGTCGACTCCTCCGAGGCCGCCTTCAAGATCGCCGGTTCCATGGCTATCAAGGATGCCCTCAAGAAGTCCGATCCGCAGCTGCTCGAGCCGATCATGGCTGTCGAGGTCGAGACCCCCGAGCAGTACATGGGCGACGTTATGGGCAACCTCTCCGGTCGCCGCGGCAAGATCGAGGGCATGGAGGATCGCAAGAACAGCAAGCTCATCCGTGCCAAGGTGCCGCTGGGCGAGATGTTCGGTTACGCTACCGACCTTCGCTCCCAGACCCAGGGCCGTGCATCCTACACGATGCAGTTCGACTCTTATGAGCCCGCGCCCAAGTCCATCGTGGACGAGGTCATGAGCAAGAACGCCTAAGTTCGAGCTCCCTGTTACGTAATCCGCGAGAACATCTCTCGCACTTTTTGGAGGTTTAAGTTGGCTACCCAGAAGATCCGCATTCGCCTCAAGGGCTATGATCACGAGGTCGTCGATCAGTCCGCGAAGCTCATCGTCGAGACCGCTCAGAAGACCGGCGCTCGCGTTTCCGGTCCTGTCCCCCTGCCCACCGAGCGCAACCTGTACACGGTTATCCGCTCGCCGCACATAAACAAGGACTCCCGTGAGCAGTTCGAGATGCGCACCCACAAGCGCCTCATCGACATCCTCGACCCCACCTCGGGCACCGTTGATTCGCTCATGCGTCTCGACCTCCCCGCTGGCGTCGACATCGACATCAAGCTCTAAGCGATATCGCTCATAGCTTAAAGAGCCCCGCTGCCATTACGGTAGCGGGGCTCTTTTGTTTTGAATGATGGTTTGGACTGCCGGGTAATGCTGCCGAGTAGGTGGCTGCGGCGCCCTATTCGCTCAAGGGACGCAGCGATGCCTCCTCAAAATGGAAGGATCGCACGCCGCCTTCCGTTTCGATACACGCGCGACCAAAGGCGTCGACGGTTTTAAAGATGCCGCGTGCCAGCTCGTCACCGCCTGGGGAACGGGCGATAACGTGCTCCCCAATCCAATTGAGGTGAGCGACATATTCGCCGTGGACGGGCGCGAGCGGTCCGCCGTTTTCTTCCATGGCATTGAGTAGATCTGCCCACGCGTCTACAGCGTTTACGACGGCGTGATAGACCTCCTTGAGTAGCACATCGACGGCGGGAACGTTCTCGTTGAGGTCTGACAGGCCGATTGCCGGCAGGCCGCCATTGGGAACCTCCGAGGGCACATAGTTCACGTTGACGCCGATGCCACAGACTGCAAAGGGGCTGCCTTCGTTATCGCGTGCGGCCTCGACCAGAATGCCGCCGAGCTTGCGCCCTCGCCCGACAAGATCGTTGGGCCATTTGAGGCCAATCTCGTTTGCAAGTCCCTGCTTTTCGAGCGCCTCGAGCACCGCTAGGCCGCTGACGGCGGCAAGACCAGAGAACTTTGCAGGATTAACGCATGGGCGCAGGACAATCGAAAGCAATAGGTTGCCGGCGGTTGAATCCCACTTGTGGCCGCGTCGGCCGCGTCCTGCTGTTTGAGCCCGGGCGGCAAGTCCTGTGCCGTGCGGCGCTCCCTGTTTTCCTGCTTCGAGCAGGTCATCGTTGGTCGATCCGGTTACGTCGACTATCGTTAATTTGGCATCCATAACGGCTGCTACCTCCTTAATGAATAAGTGAATAACGCAATGGTGTCGAGAGACAGACACAATGTGAAGCCTATGTCGCATTTGGACAATTTAATGTTAACACGTCAACAACGACTAAAATGCGCTATCCTCTCTTGGTCGATGTAAACACGTCAACAACTCAAAGGAGGTTAGTGATGGGTTTCACGATTCTTGGAACAGGCTCGGCACTTCCTGAGCGCAGCGTTTCCAATGACGAGCTGTCTGAGTTCCTCGATACCTCGGATGAGTGGATTTTTACCCGCACCGGTATCAAGAGCCGCCACGTCTGCACCACCGAGTCACTTGACGACCTTGCCGTAGCGGCGAGCGAGCGGGCACTCCAGGTGTCCGGAATCGACGCGAACCAGCTGGATCTGATCGTTTGCTCGACGACGACGGGTGATCACCTTGTTCCCGCTGAGGCGTGTGCCGTTGCTGAGCGACTAGGCGCGACGTGCCCTGCCTTCGATGTCTCGGCGGCCTGCGCCGGCTTCGTTTTTGCGTTCGATGTCGCTGAGGGCTATATCGCTCGAGGACGAGCCAAGCACGTGCTTGTCGTTGCTGCCGAGCAGATGACGCGCGTGCTCGACTGGACCGACCGCGCCACCTGCGTGCTTTTTGGCGATGGGGCAGGCGCTGCAGTGATTGAAGCTGGGGGAGACAGCCCCCTTGCCGTTGAGCTTTCGACGGCGCCCGACGTCGAGACGCTGCGCGTTCCCGGTCTGGTCGGTACCTCGCCGTTTAAGGCTTCCACAGATAGCGAAAGCGTGCTGTCCATGAATGGCCGTCGCGTCTTCAAGTTCGGCGTCAATGCCATCTGTGACACGGTCCATAAGCTCGCCTGCGACGCGAGCATCGCGGTCGAGGACATCGACCACTTTGTATTCCATCAGGCTAACGAACGAATCCTGAGTCAGGCGGTCAAACGCCTCGGCGTGCCAGACGAGCGTGTGGTTCGAACGCTGCGCGAGACCGGCAACATTTCGAGCGCCTGCATTCCCTTTGCGCTTGACCGGCTGGCACGTACCGACGCACTGAATGCGGGCGACACCGTCGCCCTCGTTGGATTTGGTGCCGGCTTGGATATAGGTGGCTATCTGCTTCGTTGGAAGTAGTTGCACATAGGTAATAAAAACGCCCCAGGGGCAAAACAAAAAGGAGAAACACCATGGCAGAGCAGAAGACTTTCGAGCGCGTTTGCGACGTTATCCGCGAGACCGCTGGTCTTGACGACGTCGAGATGAAGCCTGAGTCCACGCTCGAGGAGATTGGCCTCGACAGCCTGGGCACCGTCGAGATCCTCGTCGCCGTCGAGGACGAGTTTGGCATTGAGCTCGATACCGAGGAGAACCCCAAGACGGTTGGCGAGTTCGCCGATACGGTCGAGGCGGCATTGGAGAAGTAGAGATGCTCAAGACTCCTCTCTGCGAGCTGCTCGGCATCGAAAAGCCTGTGTTCCAAGGCGGCATGGCCTGGATTGCCGACGCCTCGCTTGCCTCGGCCGTGTCCGAGGCCGGCGGGTTGGGAATCATCGCGGCCATGAATGCCGACGCCAACTGGTTGCGCGATCAGATTCACGAGTTGCGCGCCAAGACGGACAAGCCCTTTGGCGTGAACGTCATGCTTATGAGCCCGTTTGCCGACGAGGTCGCACGGGTTGTAATCGACGAGCAGGTGCCGGTCGTCGTGACGGGTGCCGGCAATCCCACCAAGTACATGAAGGCTTGGAACGACGCGGGCATCAAGGTCATCCCGGTTGTTGCCTCTGTGGCGCTGGCGCGTCTCGTGGCGCGTCGCGGGGCAACCGCCGTGGTTGCCGAAGGCACCGAATCGGGTGGGCATATTGGCGAGACATCGACGATGGCGCTCGTTCCGCAGGTTGTCGACGCGGTCGATATTCCCGTTGTGGCAGCTGGCGGCATCGCCGATGGCCGCGGTGTAGCGGCCGCCTTTATGCTCGGCGCCGCCGGCGTCCAGGTGGGTACACGCTTCCTCGTTGCAAACGAATGCACTGTTTCTGAGCAGTACAAAGAGCTGGTGCTCAAGGCAGGCGACACGTCGACGCGTGCGACCGGCCGCTCGACGGGACATCCGGTGCGTGCGCTCAAGAGCCCCTTCACCAATGCCTACGCCAAAAGTGAGGCGGCGGGCGCAAGTGCCGAGGAGCTTGGGGCCATGGGCACAGGCGCGCTTCGTAAAGCCGCAAAGGACGGTAATTACGAAGAGGGTTCGTATTTGTGCGGACAGATTGCCGGCATGGTCAACGAACGCCAGAGCGCGCGCGAAATCGTCGACGACCTGGTCGATGGTGCCGAGCGCGTCCTGAAGGATACGTGCGCATGGGTAGCGTAGCGTTTCTGTTTGCCGGCCAGGGTGCCCAGCATCCCGCGATGGGCGTCGACCTGATCGAGGCATCGCCGGCGGCTGCCGAGGTGTTTGCGATTGCCGATGAGGTGCGCCCGGGGACGAGCAAGCAGTGCCGGAGCGCCTCCAAGGAGGAGCTCTCGCAGACCGAAAACACGCAGCCGTGCGTGTTCGTTCACGACCTGGCAGCGGCTACCGCCCTGCGTGAGCGCGGCGTGGTGCCTGCCGCCTGTGCGGGTTTTTCGCTTGGCGAGGTCGCCGCGCTCACCTTTGCGGGGGCGTTCGATACGCGAGCGGGCTTTGAGCTCGTGTGCGAGCGCGCGGCGCTGATGGCCGCGGCTGCCGAGCGCCATCCGGGCGGCATGCGCGCCGTCATCAAACTCGATGCGGCGCAAGTCGAGAACCTGACTGCGCGGGCCGGCGAGGACTGCTGGCCGGTCAACTACAACAGTTCGCAGCAGACGGTTGTGGCCGGAGCGCCCGATGCGTTGCAGACCCTCGACGTCCTGGTAAAAGAGGCTGGCGGCCGCGCTATGAAAGTCGCGGTGTCAGGTGCATTTCATAGCCCCTATATGGCAGAGGCGACTGAGGGGCTGGTGACGTATATCCAAGACGGCCACGCGCCGTCTCCGCTGCTGATTCCGGTCATGGCAAACATGACGGCGGCGCCCTATCCGGCAGATCCGCGAGCAGCATCGGATGTCTTGGCCAACCAAGTGAGCCATGCCGTGCGCTGGGTCGACACACTGCATGCGCTGCAGGATCAGGGCATCGACACGTTTATTGAGGTTGGCCCTGGCAAAACGCTGTCCGGCTTGGTCAAGCGTACGTTGAGCGACGTTCGCGTGTATTCGTGCGAAACAGCCGAGCAGGTCGCAGCTATTGCCGACGAGCTCGCATAGCCCACAGGGCTGTAACCCGAAAGGAATGACATGGGCAACTTGAACAACGACGCGCTCGAGCGCAACGATTCGCGTCGCGTGGCACTGATCACGGGCGGCTCGCGTGGTATCGGCCGCGCTTGTGCGGTTGGCCTGGCGGAGGACGGCTTTGATATCGCCGTCGTCTATGCCGGTAGCGTCGATGCGGCGCGCGAGACGTGCGAAGCCTGCGAGGCCGCTGGTGCCACAGCTCGCGCGTATCAATGCGATGTGGCCGACCCCGATGCCGTCAATGCGTGCATCGAGGCCGTGCTCAACGACTTTGGTTCGATTTGGGCGCTCGTCAATAACGCCGGGATCACTCGCGATGGGCTGCTTATGCGCATGGGCGACGATGCCTTCGATCGCGTGCTCGATGTCAATCTCAAGGGCACGTTCAATACAACACGCGCGCTCACCAAGACCTTTATGCGCCAGCGTGGCGGCTGCATCGTCAACATGAGCTCGGTCGTGGGCCTGATGGGCAATGCCGGGCAGGCCAACTACGCTGCCTCAAAGGCGGGCGTGATCGGCCTGACCAAGGCAGTGGCGCGCGAGCTTGCGCCCCGCGGCGTACGAGTGAACGCAGTTGCCCCCGGGTTTGTCGAGACGGATATGACGGCAAAGCTCTCGGAGAAGGTTCGCGCGGCAACCGAGGAGCAGATTCCCCTAAAGCGTATGGCGCAGCCCGAGGAAGTGGCCGGCGTGGTGCGCTTTTTGGCGAGCGATGCGGCTGCCTACATTACGGGCGCGGTCGTACGCGTCGACGGCGGAATGGCGATGTAGAAAGCAAGCCGGGTAAGCGGCTTGGATGAGGAGACCATGATGGAACAGAGAGTTGCAATCACCGGTATCGGTGCCGTGTCGCCGCTCGGCAACACCGCGCTTGCCACCTGGGCAGCCATGTGCGCCGGAACGTGTGGCATCGGCCCGATTACGCACTTCGATACCGATGTATTTGCCGTCAAGGTGGCGGCCGAGGTCAAGGGTTTTGACGGCAACGATTACTTTGGCAAGCATGACGCCAAGCATCTCGACCCCTGCGTTCAGTTTGCGATGGCGGCGTCGGACGAGGCCATGCACGATGCGGGCCTCGATGTTGAGGGCGCGGTCGATCGCGATCGCCTGGGTGTCTATGTGGGCTCGGGCGTGGGCGGCATGCAGACGCTTGTCGACAACGTCCATACGATTGCCGACCGCGGGCCTCGTCGCGCATCGCCCTACATGATTGCGATGATGATTCCCAACATGGCTTCGGGCAACATTGCGATTCGCCATAAGGCAAAGGGCCCGACCCTGCCCGTCGTGACCGCCTGCGCGACTTCTGCCCATGCGGTGGGTGAGGCGTTCCGCGCCATCAAGCACGGCTATGCCGATGCAATCCTGGCCGGCGGCGCCGAGGCCGCCATTATCCCCGATGCCGTTGCGGGCTTTACGTCCTGCCGCGCATTGACCACCAACCCCGATCCCGCGACGGCTTGTCGCCCGTTCGATGCAGACCGCGACGGCTTTGTGATGGGCGAGGGCGCCTGCGTGCTCGTGCTCGAGGGTATGGAGCACGCACAGGCTCGCGGTGCGCACATTTACGCCGAGGTCGTGGGCTACGGCAACACCGATGACGCCTACCACATCACGAGTCCCGACCCGGACGCGGCAGGTATCGCCCGTGCGATATCGCTGGCGGTGGCCGAGGGCGACGTTAAGCCTTCCGAGGGCCTCTACATCAACGCCCACGGCACCTCGACCAAACTCAACGATTCGTCCGAGACGGCGGGCATCAAACGAGCGCTCGGCGAGGACGCGGCGCGCGCCGCACATGTCTCGTCGACCAAGTCGATGACCGGCCACATGATCGGTGCCACGGGCGCCATCGAGGTCATGGCCTGTGCCATGGCGCTCGAGCAGGGTGTGGTGCCGCCGACCATTAACTACCACACGCCCGATCCCGCCTGCGATCTTGACTACACGCCCAATCGCGCGGTTCGCGCCGACCTTACCTGGGCGCTTTCGACCAATCTGGGCTTTGGCGGACACAATGCCGCCATCGCGCTGCGTAGATATGCAAGGAGCTAGAGCATGGATTCCAAAAGACTTGCTGAGATAGCTGATGTTATGGAGGACCGCGGCCTCACGCGCGTACGCGTTGAGGAGCCCGATGGCACCGCGGTCGAACTCGAGCGCGCGAGCGCCGCGCAGCCGGTTGCCGTACCCATGCCTATGCCGGGTGCCGTGACTGCTCCGGCGGTGGCCCCTGTCGCCATGCCTGCCGCCGCACCGGAGCCCGCCGCGCAGGCGCCTGTTGCCGCGCCGGAGCCCAAGGGCACCGAGGTGACCGCTCCCATGGTCGGCGTTTTCTATGCTGCCCCGGCGCCGGGCGACGAACCGTTTGTGCACGTGGGCTCCAAGGTCAAGGCCGGCGAGACCCTCTGCATCATCGAGGCCATGAAGGTTCTCAACGAGGTGACGGCAGAGGCGGATGGCGAGGTGCTCGAGATCTGCGTGGCCGACGGCGACCTCGTGGAGTTTGGCAGCTGCCTCATGAGGATCGGATAGGTGATATCCATGAACAAAGAAGAGCTTAAAGAACTGTTGCCGCATCGCGAGCCGATGCTTTTGCTCGACGAAGCCGAGCTGGTGGGCAACGAGGCCCACGGCAAGATCACGATTACGGGCGACGAGTACTTTTTGCAGGGGCATTTTCCGGGAAACCCGGTCGTCCCCGGCGTGATTCAGTGCGAGATGCTCGCCCAGAACTGCTGCGTGCTGCTGATGGGCGATGAGGAAGCTCGCGGTGCGACACCGTTCTACACGAGTCTGGACAAGGTGCGCTTTAAGCGTCCGGTGCGCCCGGGCGACACGGTGGATCTGGTGTGCTCCATCACGCGTGCGCGCGGGCCGTTCCGCTTTGCGATGGGTACTGCGAGCGTCAACGGTGAGGTTTGCTGTCTCGCCGATATGTCTTTTGCACTCATGCACGAAAGTTAAGGAAGGCTTCATGTTCGACAAAGTGCTCATCGCCAACCGCGGCGAGGTCGCGGTCCGTGTTATCCGCGCGTGCCGCGATATGGGCATCAAGACCGTCGCCGTCTACTCCACGGCCGATGCGGACGCGCTGCACGTGCAGCTTGCCGACGAGGCGTATTGCATCGGCGGCCCGCGTCTTGCCGAGAGCTACCTCAACGACGATGCCGTGCTCACCTGTGCCGTAAAGTCGGGAGCTAAGGCAATTCATCCCGGTTATGGCTTCTTTTCCGAGAAGGCGAGCTTCGTGCGCGACTGCGACAAGTATGGCCTGGCGTTTGTCGGTCCTTCGGCCGAGGTGATCGACAGCATGGGCGACAAGGACGCCGCGCGTCGAACGGCTGCCGCGGCGGGCGTGCCCATCGTGCCGGGCTGTGATTTGCTCAAAAGCCCCGAGGAGGCAACGGCCGAGGCCGAGCGCATTGGCTGCCCCGTGCTTATTAAGGCGCGTGCAGGTGGTGGCGGTCGCGGCATTCGCAAGGTCGAGCGCGAGGAAGATGCGGCAAAGGCGTTCATCGAGGCGCGTGCCGAGGGGGAAGCCGTTTTTGGCGACGGCGAGTGCTACATGGAGAAGTTCGTCGCGCCGGCGCACCACGTTGAGGTGCAGATTATGGCCGATAAGCAGGGCCATGTGTTTTCGCTCGGCGAGCGTGAGTGCTCGGTGCAGCGCCGCAACCAAAAGCTAATCGAGGAGAGCCCCGCGCCGTGCCTCGACGGACACGACGACATTCGTGCTCGCATGCACAAGGCAGCGCGTGACCTGGCTCGTGCCGTCGGCTACGAAGGAGCCGGTACCATCGAGTTCCTGTATTCGGACGACGGCAATTTCTACTTTATGGAAATGAACACGCGCTTGCAGGTGGAGCATCCGGTTACGGAGTTTGTGACCGATACCGACTTGGTCAAGTGGCAGCTGCGCGTGGCGGCCGGCCAGCCCCTGCCCTTTGAGCAGGAGGACGTACCGGTCCGCAACCACGCCATGGAGTGCCGCATCAATGCCGAAACGCCGGACTTTCTGCCGTCATGCGGAACGGTCACCGCGTTGCGTGTGCCGGGTGGTCCGCGCGTGCGCTGGGATTCCGCCGTGTTTACCGGTGCGAAAGTCCCGCCGTACTACGATTCCATGCTCGGCAAGCTAATCGTGTGTGCGCCCACGCGTGACGGCGCCATTCGCAAGATGCGCTCGGCCTTGGGCGAGCTCGTGATTGAGGGCGTGAGCGAAAACAGCGAGCTTCAGCTCGACGTGCTGGCAAACGATGAGTTCTTGTCGGGCATGTACCACACCGATCTGATGGGGCATCTCTATGCTGATGAATAGAAAAGCGAAGACGGTCAACGTCCTCGAGGGGCCGATGACCGAGTCGTGCGCCGAGTTTCCCGCGCGCCACGTATTTATCAAGTGTCCGGAGTGCCGCCGCGTGATCGATGAGGCACGCCTGCACGACAACCTCGAGGTCTGCCCTCGTTGCGGCAAACACTTTCGCGTGAGCGGTCGCGCGCGCATGCGCATGACGGTCGACGAGGGCACGTTTGAGGAATGGGATGCCAATCTGGCGTCGGAGGACTTCCTCTCGTTTCCCGGCTATGCCGACAAGCTCAAGAGCGTGAGCGAGCGTTCGGGCGAGCGCGATGCCGTTGTGTGCGGCAGGGGCAAAATCTGCGGTTGCGATACCGCGCTCTTCTTTATGGACGCCAACTTTATGATGGGCTCGATGGGCTCCGTGGTGGGCGAGAAGATCTGTCGCACATTTGAGCGTGCGACCGAGCTGGGATTGCCGGTTGTCGGCTTTACCGTTTCGGGCGGTGCGCGCATGCAGGAGGGCGTGACCTCGCTTATGCAGATGGCCAAGATTTCTGCGGCGGTTAGGCGCCACAGTGAGGCGGGCGGCCTGTATGTCACGGTGCTCACCGACCCCACGACCGGAGGCGTAACCGCGAGCTTTGCTATGGAGGGCGACATTATTCTGGCCGAGCCCGATGCCCTGACGGCATTTGCAGGCCCGCGCGTGATCGAGCAGAACATGCACAAGCGCCTGCCCAAGGGATTCCAGCGCTCCGAGTTTTTGCTGGAGCACGGCTTTTGCGATGCCGTTGTACCGCGTGGCGAGGTTGCGCTCACGGTAGGCGAGCTGCTGGCGCTGCACGAAGGGCACGCGCCCGGCCTGGGGGCACCGCACGAGATTGTGCATACGGGCCGCCGCGGCAAAAAGCTGGGACATTTGTTCAAGCGCTCGGCCGCACCAAAAACCGCGCTCGAGATTGTCAAGCAGACCCGCTCGGCAGATCGCGCCACGGCAGGCGAGATGATCTCGCTGGGCCTGGATGGATTTGTGGAGCTGCACGGCGACCGCTACTTTGGCGACGACGCTGCTGTGGTGGCTGGCATTGGCTGGAAAGACGGACGCCCCGTAACGGTCATCGCCGTCGAGCGCGGCACCACGACTAAAGAGCGTATGCGTCGCAACTTTGGTATGGCACATCCCGAGGGCTACCGCAAAGCGCGTCGCCTGATGCGCCAGGCCGAAAAGTTTGGTCGACCGGTTCTGTGCCTGGTCGATACTTCGGGCGCGTTTTGCGGCATCGGTGCCGAGGAACGCGGCCAGGGTGAGGCGATTGCCCAGAACCTCATGGAGATGAGCGGCCTTAAGACGCCGATTGTCTCGGTGGTGACAGGCGAGGGCGGCTCTGGTGGCGCGCTGGCGCTGTCCGTGGCCGACCGCATCCTGATGCTCTCGAGCTCGGCCTATTCGGTCGTGAGCCCCGAGGCCTGTGCGTCGATCCTGTGGAAGGATACCGAGCGCGCGAATGAGGCCGCCGAGGCGCTTAAGCTCACGGCCCCCGATCTGCTGGCGCTCGGTATCATCGACGGCATTGTTGACGATAAGGGCCTGTCGCATGAGGAGATTGCCGGTGCCGTCATGTCCTCGGCATTTGATGCCTTCGATACGCTTGGGCAGCTCGACGACGCGACCCTCGCAAACCTCCGCTACGAAAAGTACCGCGCAATCGGTCAGTACCGCACGATGTGACAAAGGGACAGCCCGCATGTCATATTGGGAAAGGCGTTCCATGCTACAAGTTTCTAACACCTCGTTTACAACGTCGGTTTCATCAAACGCCATGGCCGTGGTGGACTATCTGTCCAAAAGCATGATGTCGGCGCTGCCGTTTATTGTCTGCGCGGCGTTGTTCCGCACCGTCGCTGTCATTATGGGCGAAGGCATGCTGGGCCTGTGGTCTGCCGATTCCGATATCTATCGCCTGTTCTACAGTTGGCTCTATAACGCCGGCTACTACTTTTTGCCCATTTATCTTGGTTGGGCGGCCGCCCGCCAGCTCGGTTGCTCGGAGCAGCTGGGCATGATGCTGGGCGGCGTATTGATTGCGCCCGATCTGCTTAAGCTCGTCGATGCCGCATCGACGACGGGGGCATCGATGACTTCCGTGTATGGTCTGCTTCCCGCGCCGGTCAACGATTACACGACGACTGTTATTCCGGTTCTCATCTCGGTGCCCGTGCTATGGCGAGTGGAGTGTTTCTTTCAGCGCGTTATCCCTAAGGCCGTGGCGTTTTCGTTTGTTCCGTTTACAACCATGCTTGTCATGGTTCCGGTTTCGCTGTGTATCACGGCGCCGGCGGGCAGCTATCTGGGCATGCTGTTGGGCCAGCTTATGTTTATGCTTGGCAATTCCGGTGGCATCGTGTCGCTGCTCACGCTCATGGGGCTTGCCGCGGGTTGGGAGTTTCTTAAGATTGCAGGCGTCAGCAACGTTGTCCTATCGCTTGCCTATGCTCAGTTTATGAGTGTGGGAACGGATTCGTGCATCCTGATCGCCGCGACGATGGCGACGTTCGCCGTTTGGGGCATGCCCTTTGGCGCGTCGCTCCGCGTTGCGGATAAGGACGAGAAGGCACTCATGCTGGGCTATTCAATCTCGGGTATTCTTGGCGGCGTAAGCGAGCCGGCGCTGTACGGTTGCGGCTTTAAATATGGCAGGTGCCTGACGTGCATAGCCATTGGCGGCGCCGTCGGAGGCCTTGTTGCGGCCGTGGGCCACGTTACGGCCTATACCATCGGCATGACGAATGTCCTTATGGTCATTGGCTTTGCCACGGGCGGCATCTCGAACCTGCTGTGGTGCTGCGTTGCCGGCGGTGTGGCATTTGCGGTGTCTGCGGCGCTGAGCTACTGCTTTGGCGTGGTGCCGGCGCAGGGACAGGCGGCAGAAGACGGGGCCGATTCACCCGAAACAGTGGCGAGCGCTGCTGAAGTAAGCGCATAAACCTGTGCGACAAAAGGACGATTCTTTTGTCATGCTCCAAGGCCGTGGCCCGTGCGGGCTGCGGCCTCTTTGTATCTGGGAGACAAAGTGGCTACACTACAATCCGTTTGAGCAATAGATATATAGGTAGTACCGTGGGGGCGGATGCAGATGGTCGAGTGGATAGTTAAGCGCGCGCAGGGCGATCGTGCGCGTGTGGGCACGTTAGCGGGCATGGTGTGTATTGTCGCCAATGTGGCGCTTTGTGCTGCGAAGGGCGCAATCGGTGTGGTTTCGGGATCGGTTTCGATTGTGGCGGATGCCATGAACAACCTGTCCGATGCCAGCTCGAATATCGTGAGCGTGCTGGGCTTTAAGCTGGCGAGCAAGCCCGCCGACCCCGAGCATCCATACGGCCATGGTCGCTACGAGTACCTCTCGGGTCTTGTCGTGGCGGCGCTCGTGCTTCTCATTGGCCTTGAACTGGTGAAGTCCTCGTTTGAGCGTATCATCCACCCCGAACCTGTCGAGTTCTCGCTTGCCCTGGTGGCAGTCCTGGCGCTTTCGATGGTTGTTAAGCTGTGGATGACGGCGCTCAACCAAAAGCTCGGCGACCGTATCGAGTCCGAGACACTGCATGCGACTGCCCAGGATTCCAAGAACGATGTTCTTGCCACAGGCGCCGTGCTGGCATGTGCAATTGTTTCGCAGGTGACGCACATCAATCTTGACGCATGGGTTGGCCTTGCCGTTGGCGCCTATATTGGCTGGAGCGGCTTTGAACTTATTCAAGATACGGTGAGCCCGCTTTTGGGTCAGTCGCCCGATCCTAAGCTGGTCAAGCACATTCGAGACAAGATCATGAGCTATCCCGGCGTTTTGGGCGTTCACGATTTGATGGTTCACGACTACGGCCCGGGCAGGAAGTTCGCAAGCGCGCATGCCGAGATGGCGGCCGAGGTCAGTCCGCTGGAAAGTCACGACACGCTCGATAACATTGAGCAGTCGTTTAGGGACGAGGACGGCATGATCGTCACGCTCCATTACGATCCCATCGTGACCGACGATCCAAAGGTGGCGAGCATGCGCCTGCGTATCAACGCAATGGCTCAGGAGATCGATAACCGCCTCTCGATTCACGACCTTCGCTGCGTGCCGGGTCCCACGCACACCAACGTGATCTTTGACTGCGTGCGTCCCTCGGATCTGCAGATGAGTGCCGAAGACGTAAAGCACGCGCTGGCACAACGGGTCGAATCGGAATATCCCAAGTCGATTGCCAAGATTACGATCGACGAAGACTACGTAGGACATACCCACGAGTAGGGCTGTGCCGGCAAAGCAGGTTATGCAGAAGGGGAGAGCATGAAGAAACTGTATCTACTCCGCCACGGTCAGACGGAGTTCAACGTCAAAAAGCTGGTCCAGGGCCGCTGCGATTCACCGCTGACCGACCTGGGCCGCAAACAAGCGGGAATGGCAGCCGCATGGCTCAAGGGCCACGACGTCGTCCCCGACAAAGTGGTCTCTTCGCCCTTAGGCCGAGCCATGGACACTGCTCAGCTCGTCGCTACCGAACTTCTCGGCCCGGACGCAGCAGTCGAGCCCTGCGAAGGCATCATCGAGCGCTGCTACGGCTCCTTCGAAGAAGGCCCCCACGACGCTCTGCCCACCGACGTTTGGGATCCGGGCGAGGACCTGGTCCCCTTCGGAGGAGAAGGAAGCCGCGCGCTGCAAGAGCGCATGGTAGACACCCTCACCGATCGCATGGGCGCCGAGGGCATAGAATCCCTCCTAGCAGTAAGCCACGGCAGCGCCAGCCGCCAATTCATTAAGGCTGCAGCCCCAGAGGGCTTCGAGCTCCCAACAAAACTCCCCAACTGCGCCATCATGATCTTCGATTTCGATGAGGCAAAGCTACAAGCAGAAGGCGAGCCAATGCAATGCAAGTTCACCCTCCAGCAAATAGTGGACCCCCAACAAAGTCATTAGCCTGAGCGAGCAAGGTCTAGCAGACATCAACGTGGCGTTCCCAGTGTGCGGCGGAGGGGACGGGCCTGAGACATATTAAGGTTGTCGCGAGTTCCGCACGAACAGGAGAGCACTTAATGTGCTCTCCGTCGTGAGCAGGACTGTAGAGCAGCAACCTTAATATGTCTCAGGCCCGTCC
>CATXXF010000044.1 GCA_958403395.1 uncultured Collinsella sp. | reverse complement strand
AGGGCGGAGGCGGGGCATGCCCCGCCTCTTACACCACATCTCTGTGCGCTACCGTCGAAATGGCGATGAATGCACGATTATGGTCCAACTGCTAGTCCTTATAATGGACATATGTTGCGGAACTTAAGCAAATACTATCTTTTTATATGTTGTAACCACGGTAGCAGTACTCATTTTTGTCATTTTTTGGCCACGGCCTTTGTGACAGACGTGCTGGCGGGTTCGAATCCCATGAAATGGGCCCGAAAAAGGAAAGGCCCCCATCGCTGGGAGCCTTTTCAATCAAGTGGTGGGCGATGAGGGATGTCCGCGTGCGGCTGGCGCCGCCCGCGCCCCGCTTCGTCGCTCCGCTCCTCGCGTGCTGCGCTGGAAAACGCTTGCGCGTTTTCTCAGCTCCGCACCCTGGCGGGTTCGAATCCCTCTGCACTGGGCCCAAAAAGGAAAGGCCCCCATCGCTGGGAGCCTTTTCAATCAAGTGGTGGGCGATGAGGGATTCGAACCCCCAACCTTGTGCGTGTAAAGCACCTGCGCTAACCGTTGCGCCAATCGCCCGCAGGGATTGAGTATAGCGGAAACCCTATGCTGTTCACCGCTAATTCATAACGAAACTTACGCGGCGACTTCGGCATCCTTGTCCTCGTCGATAAAGAAGCGCTTGTACCAGATGAGGAACGTCAGCGTGGTATAGATCTTGCGCTGGTTGAGCGCGCGACCCTCAAAGTGATCGTCGAGCAGTTTCATGAGCGCATCGGTGTCAAAGAAATCGGCAGCCCACGGTGCGGTGAAGTATTCCTTGACGTAGTCGTAGTACTTTTGCTCGCGCAGCCAGAACTTGACCGGTACGGGGAAGCCCACCTTCTTGCGCGTTGCCCACTCGTCGGGCAGTGTGCGGTTGGCAGCGTGACGCAGAACGAGCTTGCAGCCTTCTTCGTTAACACGGTAGTTGGCGGGAATGTGCTCGGCGAATTCCATGACCTTCTTGTCCAGGAACGGAACGCGGAGCTCCAGAGAATGCGCCATGCACATCTTGTCGGCCTTGAGCAGAATGTCGCCCGGTAGCCACATGTTCATATCCAGATACTGTTTCTTGGAAAGCTCGCAGCAGTTGGGAACCTGCTTGTAGTACTTGGCGCACATCTCGGTGGCGTTCTTGCCAGTGTCATAAGCGGGCTTGAGCACCTCGTCGACCTCGGAGGGATCGAATACCTTTGCCTGACCCACATACCAGCGCTCGGGAACTTCGGCGCACTTGGTCAGGAAGTTGTGACCCTTAAAGTAGGGGAGATGCTGAACGAGCGAGCCCAGGGCGCGACGTACGCCGAGCGGCACGCGCTTCTTAAAGGAGCGCATCTCGGGGGTGTCCTCGTACCACTCATAGCCGGCAAACAGCTCGTCGGCACCCTCGCCCGAAAGGACGACGGTGACCTCCTTGGAAGCCATCTGCGCCAGATAGTACAGCGGCACGCTGGAGAGGTTCGATTGCGGCTCGTCCATGTGGTACTGGATATCGGGCAGTGCATCGAAGAACTCGTCGGCGGTAATCATCTTGCGCACGTTCTTGATGCCCAGCTTGTCGGAAAGCTCGGCAGCGTAGTTGGTCTCGTTGAAGTTCTTGTAATCGAAGCCGACAGAATACGTGGTGTCGGGCATGAGGCAGGCGGCAATGTAGCTGGAGTCCACGCCGCCAGAAAGGAACGAGCCGACCTTAACATCGGCGATTCGGTGCGCAGCGACGCTTTCGTGCACGACCTTGTCGCACTCGTCCACGTACTCCTCGAAGGTCTTGGAGTTGTCGTCGGTGAAGTCACAGCTCCAGTAACGCTTGATGTCCATGGTGTTGGTCGTCAGGTCATACGTAAAGCAATGCGCCGGGGCAAGCTTGAACACGCCCTTAAAGAAGGTCTCCTCCGTGGCGGGGAATTGCAGCGTCAGGTAGGGGCGCAGCGCATCGTGGTTGACAGCCTTCTCAAACTTGGGATGGTCCAGGAAGCTCTTGATCTCGGAGCCAAACAGCAGCGAGCCATCGGATGCCTGGTAGTAATAGAACGGCTTGATACCAAAGATGTCACGAGCGCCAAAGAGCTTGTTCTTGTTCTGGTCGTGAATCACGAACGCGTACATGCCGCGCAGGCGGTTGACCAGGTCCTCGCCCCACTCCTCGTAACCGTGTACCAGGACCTCGGTATCAGCGTTGCAGTGGAAGGCGTATCCGGCTGCCTCCAGCTCGGCGCGAAGCTCCTGGAAGTTGTAGATCTCTCCGTTGAAGACAATCGTGACCTTGCCGTCGTCGCTCGACATGGGCTGAGCTCCAGCTTCGGAAAGATCAAGAATCGAAAGACGACGGAAGCCAAGGGCAACGTTGTCGACGATATGCTGGCCGCCCATATCGGGACCACGGTGGATGATGCGATTCATCATGGCCGTGAGAACCAACTCACTCTGTTCATCTGTACCGGTAAAACCGACAAAACCGCACATGCAAGATCCTTTCTGCTGACGGCTCAGGTGTACTGCCGCAAGGATTGCGGCAGCTGATGTCAAATTATCTTTACTATCATGCCAATCTTTTGTTTCGTGATAGGGCATAAGCGCCGAGCGAACCGAAAAAACCACGGCCCGATCTTCAGACGAAGCGGCGGGCCGTGGTTGCGAACGCTATGTATGGGCGGTTAGCGCTTGCTGCGCTCGGCGAGACGGTGCTCCACCTTGGTGACGGCGTGGATGAGCGGAATCGTCACGACCAGATAGTAAAGTGCGGCGCAAATGTAGGGCGTAATGTTGCCCGTGGTGGCCGTGAGGTTTTTGGAGAACAGCATGAGCTCCATGACGCCAACGCTCGAAAGCAGCGACGTGTCCTTGTACAGCATAACGAATTCGCTGGTCATAGTTGGTATAACGCAACGTACGGCCTGCGGGATCACGATGCGCGACATAACTTGGGACCAAGTCATGCCAAGCGAATAGGCGGCTTCCGCTTGACCAGGCGGTACGCTCTCGATGCCGGCACGGAAAATCTCGGCAAGATAGGCCGAGCAGTTGATGGCGAGCACGCCAACGCCGAGCGGCAGATTGGGCACGTTGAGACCGATCATAGGGAACCCAAAGAACGCAATGTAGATCTGCAGGAAGAGCGGGGTTCCGCGCAGGACGTTGATGTATGTCACGGCGATGCCGCGCAGCATACGACTATGACTGATTTTCATAAAGGCAAACAGCAAGCCGATGGGGATGGCGAGCGGAAAGCCGATGGCGGTCACGGCAAGTGCTATGCCCCAGCCCTTAAAGAGCGAGGCGATTGAGGTGACGATTATCTGCGGCTTGCAGAACATTCCCAAAAACGGGTTGGAGTTCCACGCGGCAACCCAAGGCTGGGCATCGAGCCAGGTGACGATTTCTTGCACCATGGTGCTCTCCGAGACGCTGATGGTGGGGCTCTCGGGAAGATCTCGCTTGTCGCCATCGGCGACATAGCTGCCGGTGACGGCATAGGCACCCGCGTTGCTCGGGAATACGACGTCGGGGACGACAACGCGAATCTGCGAACCGGCAGCGACGGGGTCGGCGAACTTAATGACGAGCTTTGAGCCGTCCAGCGAGCACGATGCCTTGACGCCCGCCTGGTTCAGTCCGTCGAGCAGCGTGACCTTAACATCGGTGCTCTCAAACGATCCGCCCTCGGGCAGCTCAAGCTCAATTTGCGAAACGTCGCCCTCGTCGCTACCCGTTGTCGCTTCCCAGGTCAGGCGGGTTGCGATGCCGCCGAGCACGCCGTTGCCGCTGTCTTCGTTTGACTTGGCGGTCGCCGAGGTGACGGCGAGTGAAGCGCCCGTCGCGTCGTCTGAGCTCGAGACATCCTTGTTATCGGACCCGCTCGTGGGTGCCATGCCAAACCACTTCTCGTACAGTTTGTCATAGGCGCCGGAGCTCTTGATCTTGGCAAGGGCATCGTTGATGGCTTGTGTCAGCTCGGGGTTGTCTTTAGAGACGGCAATGCCAAACTGCTCGCCCGTCGGAACCTCTTTGATGATCTCCATACCGGTAAAGGAGTTCGAAACCATCCACTGCTCAACGGGCAGATCGCATACGACCGCCTGACACTGACTACTCATGACGGCGGTGAAGGCTGCCGTCCAGTCGTCAAAGTTGACGGTGGTTGCCTGCGGCAGGTTCTCGATTGCCCACTCCTCGGACGTGGTGCCCGACTGCACGGCAATTTTGACGCCCGGTGCGTTGAGGCTATCGACCGTGTCGTATCCAGTGTTCTTTGCAACTGCGACGCCCTGGTTGGAGTCGATATAGGGGTCGGTGAAGTCGACCTCTTCCTTGCGCTCGTCGGTAATCGTGATGTTACATGCGCCGACATCGGTCTTTACGCCCTGCTTGACCATGGGGATAATGCCGTCGAACTTTTGTGCCGGCAAGTAGTTGAGCTCCAGACCGAGCTCGTCTGCGATCATGCCCATGAGTTCATAGGTAAAGCCTTGATCTTTGCCGGAATCGTTGACGTATTCAAACGGGGGTGTGGCCAAGTCACTTGCGACGGTGAGCTTGCCATTCTCGACGAGTGTGTAGGTGCTCGAGGCGTTCTGGGAAGACGAACAGCCGCTCGCGCCGATGATGGTGGCAAGGGCCACAACGACCGTCGCGAAGGCGCAGACGATGTGCCGGGTCAACTGGACATGTGCCGAGTGGTGGCGACGTTCGAAATGTCGTTTCATCTGGAATCCTTTGCTTGGGCATGATGGGTCGGCATTGTGGGTCAATGAGGCACATCAAGACATTTGGATAAAGAATAGCACCCAGATTTCCTTGTTTTTACGCGGGGTGAACACGGTTGCCATTTATTAACCCACGGCACAGTCCATGCAATTTTTTAGAAGGCTGCAGTGCGCGCAGGGTCGGGTGGCATATTAGGATGGTTGATAATACAGAATGTTTCATCGTTTCTGCCGCGGGACGTCTTTTGCCCTTTAAGGCTGAATTTAGCGAGAGAGGTCTTTGTATGTCGAGTCCGACACAAGAGAAGCTAACTCTGATGCGCTATATAGAGTTGCTCGAGGAAGATGACCTTGTTGTTTCCAAACCGAGCGCTTCGTGCGACCAACGCATTGAGTTTGCGACTGACGACTCGCGCCAGGTGCGTCCGGGCACGTTGTTTGTCTGCAAGGGCCGCGCGTTTAAGCGTGAGTACCTGCTTTCGGCAATCGCCGATGGCGCCGTGGCCTACGTTTCCGAGGTCGATTACGATGTTGATCTTCCCGCGGTGATTGTGAGTGATATTCGTCGCACGCTCGCCGTGGTGGCAGATGCCTTTTATGGGCACCCGTCGGGTAAGGTGAAGGTCTGCGCCTTTACAGGCACCAAGGGCAAGTCGACCTGCAGCTTTTATCTGCGAGGCATTCTCGTCAACGAGGCCAAGCTTACGGGTTGTCATCGACCCGCTCTTAATACGGGCATTGAGTTCGACGATGGCATCGAGGCAGGTCCTTCCAAGCTGACGACCCCCGAATCCTTCCTGCTGCAGTCTCGCATCGCACATGCTGCGGAGGCGGGTGCCCCGTGGCTGGTTATGGAGGCATCGAGCCAGGGCCTCAAATACGAGCGCACGGGCAAGATCGCCTTTGAAGTCGGCGCCTTTACCAATATCGGCGAGGATCACATTTCGCCGATTGAGCATCCGACGCTCGAGGATTACTTTGCCAGCAAGCTCAAAATCTTCTCGCAGAGCCGTTTTGCCGTGGTCAATCTCGATATGGATAAGGTCGATCGTGTGCTCGAGGCGGCGTCTCGTTGCGAACGTACGGTGACGTTCTCCCTGACCGACGAGCGTGCCGACGTGTTTGCGCTGGCGATTCGTAATGGCGACTGCGGCGTGGTGGCAACGGTGCGCACGCCCCGCTTTACGCGCGACATTGTGATTCCCACGCCGGTTAAGTTCAATGTGTCCAACGCGCTTGCCGCTATTGCCTGCGCCGAGGCCCTGGGCATTTCCGAAGAGGGTATCGTCCACGGCTTTGAGGGCGTCTTTGTTCCCGGCCGTATGGAGCTCTATCCGTCCGTATCGGGCAAAATCCTGGGCGTCGTCGATTTTGCACATAACGGCATGAGCCTCGAGACACTCCTGCGTGACCTGCGCGAGAACTATCCCGAGCGCGAGCTGGCGGTTGTATTTGGCGCTACGGGCGGTAAGGGTGTCGATCGACGCACCACGATGGGCATCGCCGCTGGCAAGTATGCCGACCGAATCGTGATTACCGAGGATGACCCCGGCCCCGAGGATGTCGAGGATATTTGCGCCGAGATTGCGCGCAACGTTCAAGCGCAGAGAAATGATAACTGGCAAATCGTGACTGATCGCGTTGCCGCTATCGAGACTGCCGTGCGCGAAACCGTCCGTCCTGCCGTGGTTATCGTGACCGGTAAGGGCGAGGAAGAGCGTATGCTGCGCAAGAACGGACCCGAGCCTTGTGAGCGCGACGGTTCGATTCTCAAGCGCACCCTTGCGGCGTACGACGCCTAGACCAAGCCCCTTCTACGTAAATGGAGTGACCATGTCCCACAACACCCTGCCGACCGTTGCCGAGCTTTCGGGCGAGATGCGCGAGCGTCTGGCCAAGGTCAAGTACGTCTTTACCGATCTGGACGCCACGATGCTCGCTCCCGGCTCGTGCGTACTGCGCGACAACGACGGAAATCCCTCGACCAAGCTCGTCGAGGCGGTTGTCGCGCTCGCTCGTGCCGGCATCCAGGTGGTTCCCACCTCGGGTCGCAACCGCACTATGATCCACGAGGACGCGCGCGTGCTCGGCCTCAACTCCTACATCGGCGAGATGGGCGGCCTGGTCATGTACGACCTCAAGGCCAACGATTGGGAGTACCTGACCGGCGACATGCCTTACGATCCCGCCTGCGGTCTCACGCCGCACCAGGTGATCGAGCAGACCGGCGTGTGCGAGAAAATCCTTGCCCGCTGGCCGCATAAGATCGAGTACCACAACGACATGTCGACCGGTTACAAGTATCGCGAGGTCACTGTCGGCATGCGCGGCGATGTGCCTGATGACGAGGTTCAGGCCGTCTTGGACGAGGCCGGTTGCGGTTTGGTTTGGGCTTGCAACGGCCATTTGACCCATCTGTCCAAGCCGACGACGCTCGAGCTCGATCGCGTCGAGGACGGCCGGGCGTTCAACATCAATCCGGCGGGTCTCAACAAGGGCGTTGCCATTGCGCGCTTCTGCGAGCACCTGGGGATCGAGCGCGAGGAGACGCTGGCGCTCGGCGACTCCGAGTCCGATTTCTACATGGCCGACCACGTGGGCACGTTCTGTTTGGTTGAGAACGGCCTGACCAGCGCCGGCGCGCCCGAGTTCCTGGACGCTTACGATAACGCTTACGTCACGCGCGGCAAGATCGTCGACGGCTGGGCGGCAACGGCAGAGCTGCTCGTCGCGGCTCGTTCGTAGCGCGGCCCTATCGTTCTGAGCCATATCTTTTCGAGAGAGAATCTGGTGAGGTAATGTCCGATATCGAGAATCTGACTGGCGACACGCGCCCCATTGGCGTATTCGACTCGGGTCTGGGCGGCCTGACGGTTGCACGCGCCATCGCGACGGCGCTGCCGCACGAGTCCGTCTACTACTTCGGCGACACCAAACGCTGCCCTTATGGCACCCGCACCGAGGACGAGGTGCGCTCGTTTGCACTGCAGGCGGGCCGCTGGCTGTCAAAGCACAACGTCAAGATCATGGTCATCGCCTGCAACACGGCGACTGCAGCGGCTTTACGTCTGGCTCAGCAGGTGCTCGACGTTCCCGTGATCGGTGTCATCGCGCCGGGCGCACGTGCGGCGATCAACAGCACTCGCACGCGTCGCGTGGGCGTGCTCGCCACCAACCTCACCATTCGTTCGGGTGCCTACACGCGTGCCATTCAGGATTTGGACGCCGGTGTGGACGTGTATGGATGCCCGGCCTCGAGCTTTGTCGAGGTCGTCGAGCACGAGCTCGCCTCGGGTGCGCATCTGCAGGAGCAGTGGCTCGAGAACGAGGACATCTTCGATACGCCGGCCGTGCGAGCGCTGGTCGGCGCCACGGTTGAGCCGCTGCGCGATCGTGGAATCGATACCGTGGTGCTCGGCTGCACGCACTTTCCGCTGCTCGTGGGGCCTATTCGCCATGCGCTGGGGCCCGGGGTGCGCGTGGTGAGTTCCGCCGAGGAGACTACGCGCGAGCTGACCGATATCCTCACGCGTCGCGAGCAGCTGGCGGGCGACGCTGCCGAGCCGCAGCATCGCTTTGCCACCACGTCTGACAACATTGCCGAGTTTGCGGTGGCGGGTAGCTTTATCTTTGGCCAGCCGCTCAAAAGCATCGAGCATGTCGATATCGACGAACTGAAATAGATGTAGGGTTACCGTCCAAAGACTTGCCCGCTTCTTTTGCCGAAAGGATATTTCTATGGAGTACATGCAGGTCAACCGCGCCAACGGCCGCGCCGCCAATGAGCTGCGCCCCGTCAAGCTCACCCGTGGTGTTATGAAACATGCCCACGGCTCGTGCCTGGCTGAGTTTGGTGACACGCGTGTGTTGTGTGCCGCCACCATAGAGGAAGGCGTGCCGGGCTGGCGCAAGGGCGCCAAGGCCGGTTGGGTAACCGCAGAGTATGCCATGCTGCCGGCATCGACCGGTAAGCGTTGCAAGCGCGAGTACGCCAAGCGTAAGGGCCGCTCCATGGAGATCGAGCGCCTCATCGGTCGCAGCCTGCGTACCGTCGTCAACATGAAGGCGCTCGGCGAGTACACCGTCACCGTCGACTGCGATGTGATCCAGGCGGATGGTGGCACGCGTACGGCGAGCATTACCGGTGCCTGGGTGGCGCTGCACGACGCCCTTGCCATGTGGGTCGAGGCGGGCAAACTCGAGCGCATCCCGCTCACGGGCCAGGTTGCAGCGATTTCTATGGGCGTTGTCGACGGCAATACCCTGCTCGACCTCGATTATTCCGAGGACAGCCATGCCGAGGTCGACATGAACCTCGTCGCTACCGACACCGGCGAGATAATCGAGCTCCAGGGTACCGGCGAGCAGGCACCCTTCGACCGCAAGCGTCTCAATGCCTTGCTCGACTTGGGCGACAAAGGCGTCGCCGAGCTCATCGAACTCCAGCGCCAAGCCCTCGCCTAACCTGCCAAAAAGGGACAGGTTTATTTTGGCAGGTTTTATCTGCGGAAACGCTGAACTATAAGGTTTCTGTCGCCAGGGAGGGGAGAGGGCTCGAGGCCAGTTTCCCTTGGGCGGCATTGCTATAGAGACAAAGGAGGCCAGTCATGGCACTTGAGAAGATTGATATCGACACCCTCGACCCGGCAGCGACCATCGTCGTGGCAACGGGCAACGCCCATAAGCTCACCGAGATCGAGGCCATTTTGGGCAAGGTCATGCCTGAGGTGCGCTTTGTGGCGTTGGGCCAGCTGGGTGATTTTGAGGACCTCGAGGAAAACGGCACGACGTTTTTGGAGAACGCCATCATCAAGGCGCAGGCCGCGGTAGAGGAGACGGGGCTTATGGCCATCGCCGACGATTCGGGCCTGGTTGTCGATGCCTTGGATGGCGAGCCGGGTGTGTATAGCGCGCGCTACGCGGGCGTGCACGGCGACGATGCCGCCAACAACGCCAAGCTCCTCGTGAATCTGGAAGGCGTGGCTGACGAGGACCGCACCGCACGCTTTATGAGTGTCGTCGCGCTCATCGACCAGGACGGCCTGGTCACCTATGGCGAGGGCGCCTGCGAGGGCGTTATCGCGCACGAGGGTCGCGGCGACCACGGCTTTGGCTACGACCCTCTGTTCCTGCCGGTCGATACGCCGGGCAAGACTATGGCAGAGCTGACGGCAGACGAGAAGAACGCCATCAGCCATCGCTTCCACGCGCTTGAGCACCTGTCCGCCAAGCTGACGGGCGAGGAGTAGGCCGTGCGTGCGGTGGTACAGCGCGTGCTCAATGCCGGTGTGACGGTCGACGGCGAGTGTGTGGGAAAGATTGGCCGCGGTTACCTGGTACTGCTGGGCGTGGGCCATGGCGATACGCGCGCTGAGGCCGATAAGCTGTGGGGCAAGCTCCGGGGCTTGCGCATTAACGAGGACGAGAACGGCAAGACGAATCTGGCGCTTGCCGATGTCGACGGTGAGGTGCTCGTGGTGTCGCAGTTCACGCTGTTTGCCGATTGCCGTCATGGTCGCCGTCCGTCCTTTACGGATGCCGGTGCGCCCGATGTGGCTAACGAGCTCTATGAGTACTTCCTGACGCTGGTGCGCGAAGACGTCGAGCATGTGGCGCACGGCATCTTCGGCGCCGACATGAAGGTCAGCCTCGTCAACGACGGCCCCTTCACCATCGTCCTCGACACCGATAACCTTTAGGTTACGCGGTTTTACCAAACCGCGTAACAACTGGTCATGCGAGGCTGTCATCTGATACGTATTTGGGACGGGGCTTTTTAGCTACTTGCGTATGGCCACAACAGGGTGCTATAGTATTAGAGTTTTGTCTATCTTAGGGGTATTATCCCCTTTTTGAATTGCACCTTCTGGAGGCCCTGTTCATGGAAGAGATGGAAGTCAATCACGTCGACGACATCCACGAGAAGCTGACCGATATGGTGGGCGATCGCGTCAAGGTTAAGGCCAACATGGGCCGCACCCGCGTTGTCGAGCGCATGGGCACCATCAAGAGCGTCCACCCCGCCGTCTTTATCGTCGAGGTTGACGAGCGTCGCGGCCGCAAGTCGCGTCAGTCCTACCAGTACATCGATGTCCTCACCGGCCAGGTCGAGCTGTTCGACCCCGAGAGCGGCGAGCATATCTTTACCCCGCTCGGCAATCAGCTCGAGGAGCATTAACGGTGACCGATCGGTCCCTGACTCTTTCCGCGCCGGCAAAGATTAACCTCTACCTGGGGGTTCATACCGAGCGCGATGACCGCGGCTACCACAGGGTCGATTCCCTAATGGCAGCCGTCGGTCTTTCCGATACCGTGACGGTCACGCCGGCGCAGGCGCTGACCGTCCAGACGGTTCCGGCATCAGATTTTCCCATGCAAAAGAATACGGCGTATCGGGCTGCGATTGCTATGGCCGAGCATTATGGTCGCGAGGCAAACATCTGTGTGACGATTGAGAAGCGCATTCCATTGTGCGCCGGCCTGGGAGGTCCCTCGACGGATGCCGCTGCGGTCATTGTCGCCTTGGCGGAGCTCTGGGACATTGATCGCACCGACCCCGCGCTCGATGACATTGCGCGGGGCATTGGTGCTGACGTCCCGTTCTTTTTGCACGCGAGCCCTGCGTTCTACGTAGGTGGGGGAGACGTGCTGGCAACTGAGTACCTCGCGCTGCCCGCGACGCCCGTCGTACTGGTTAAGCCGCGCGAGGCAAGCGTTTCAACAATTGAAGCCTATCGACGTTTTGATGAGAACCCGGTACCGGCAGACAAGCCTGGCGCGATCGCTTCGGCCCTGCGTGCTGGGGATGCCGAGACGGCATATGCGCTCGTTCATAACAATCTGGGCGTCATATCCGCGCAGATGGAGCCGCAGATTCAGGCGGTTCTTGACTGGCTGAGCGCGCAGGAGGGAACCGTTGCCGTGAACGTGTGCGGTTCGGGTGCCTGTTCTTTTGCCATCTGCGATACCGCCGCTACGGCAGTCCATCTTGCGGAAGCTGCCCAGCAAAACGGCTGGTGGTCCTGCGCGACGGAGCTCATTCCCAACACGGTTCGCGTCGAAGTGCCAAAGAAGTAAAAATTTCTCTAGCACACGACGGAAATCTTTGTTACTATAGTCGAGCTAACGGGTTGTGGCTCAGTTTGGTAGAGCACTGCGTTCGGGACGCAGGGGTCGCTGGTTCAAATCCAGTCAACCCGACCAGAGCATGGGGAGGGATCGCTTCTTGCGGTCCCTTTTTTTAGCTATTGTTGTGATACCGCGATACCCGCGGTATACTCATTCGAGCTTGTCTCGCTGTATTGTGGAGGTCTACATGTTTGGACTGAGGGCTCCTGAGCTCATCATTATTCTCGTCGTTGTCCTGATTATCTTCGGGCCCAAGAACCTGCCGAAGCTCGGCAAGTCCCTCGGCTCTACCGTCAAGAATATCCGCGAGGGTATGGAGGGCGACGATAAGGCCGAGACCAAGCAGGCCGAGGAGGTCGTGGTCGAGCAGTCCGAGGAGGACAAGGAGATCGCTGAGCTCGAGGCCAAGCTCGCTGCTGCCAAGAAGAAGCAGGCAGAGGACAGCGACGCGGACGCAGAGTAGTCCCATCCCTTTGGGGTGAGCACCTGACCGGCTTGCCCGCAGGCTAGCCGGTCTTTTTCGTTTTGTTGACAGTTGATTGTTTGATCAGAGTTGGGGAGATATCCGTATGGACGCAAGCCAGATCGTACTGACCGCTGAGGGCCGCCAGAAGCTCGTCGAGGAGCTCGCTTGGCGTGAGGGCGATTACGCCAAGGAGATCGTCGAGGACATCAAGGAAGCCCGCGCGTTCGGCGACCTTTCGGAGAACTCCGAGTATGACGCCGCTAAGGACAAGCAGGCCCAGAACGCCGCTCGTATTGCCGAGATCCAGGCCATCCTCGCCAACGCTCAGGTTGCTGCCACCACGGGCGATCTGACCGTCTCCATCGGTTCCACCGTTTCGTTGATTGACCCCAACGGTGAGGTCATGGAGGTCACGCTTGTCGGTACCACCGAGACCAACTCGCTCGAGCACAAGATCTCCAACGAGTCTCCGGTCGGTCACGCCATCATCGGTCACGGCGAGGGCGATTCCGTCGAGGTCGTTACGCCTTCCGGCAAGACTCGCGTCTATACCATCGCCAAGATCGCACGCTAGACCACGGTCCCGCGTAAAGGTATGTTTTCGCTCCCTGGGACCGAATCCTGGGGAGCGTTTTAGTTTGAGGAGCTAACTTATGGCAGAGAACCAGAACGCCGCCGATCAGGCATCGACGCTCAACGACGAGCGCGCCACCCGCCTGGCCAAGCGCGCCGCCCTGTTCGAGGCGGGCCAGAACCCCTATCCTGAGCACTCTGAGCTTGAGGACTACGTCGCCGATATCGAGGCTAAGTACGCCGAGCTTGCCGATGGCGAGGACACCGAGGACATCGTGAAGATCGCCGGCCGCGTGGTCGCCAAGCGCGGTCAGGGCAAGATCATGTTCATCGTCGTGCGCGATGCGACTGCCGAGATTCAACTGTTCTGCCGCATCAACGACATGGACGAGGCTGCCTGGAATACGCTCAAGGCCCTCGACTTGGGCGACATCCTGGGCGCGACCGGCGTGGTCGTGCGCACCAAGCGTGGCCAGCTTTCCGTTGCCCCTAAGAGCGCGACCCTGCTTTCCAAGGCCGTTCGTCCGCTGCCCGAGAAGTTCCACGGTCTTTCCGACAAGGAGACCCGCTATCGCCAGCGCTATGTCGACCTGATCGCCAACGACGACGTTCGCGAGACCTTCCGTAAGCGTTCGCAGATTCTCTCCACCTTCCGTCGCTTTATGGAGTCCGACGGCTACATGGAGGTCGAGACCCCCATCCTGCAGACCATCCAGGGTGGTGCCACGGCCAAGCCGTTCATCACTCACTTCAACGCGCTCGATCAGGAGTGCTACCTGCGTATTGCCACCGAGCTGCACCTCAAGCGCTGCATTGTCGGTGGTTTTGAGCGCGTGTTCGAGATCGGCCGCATCTTCCGTAATGAGGGCATGGACCTTACCCACAACCCCGAGTTCACCACGATGGAGGCCTACCGTGCCTTCTCCGACCTCGAGGGCATGAAGGCGCTCGCCCAGGGTGTCATTAAGGCGGCTAACAAGGCCATCGGCAACCCCGAGGTCATCGAGTACCAGGGCCAGACCATCGACCTTTCTGGTGAGTGGGCCAGCCGTCCCATGACCGACATCGTCTCCGACGTGCTCGGCAAGCAGGTCACCATCGACACGCCGGTCGAGGAGCTTGCTGCCGCCGCGCGCGAGAAGGGCCTGGAGATTAAGCCCGAGTGGACCGCCGGCAAGATTATCGCCGAGATCTACGATGAGCTGGGCGAGGACACCATCGTCAACCCCACGTTCGTGTGCGATTATCCCATCGAGGTCAGCCCGCTTGCCAAGCGCTTTGAGGACGACCCGCGCCTGACGCACCGCTTTGAGCTGGTTATCGCCGGCCACGAGTACGCCAACGCATTCTCCGAGCTCAACGACCCGGTCGACCAGGCCGAGCGCTTTGCCGCTCAGATGGCCGAGAAGGCCGGCGGTGACGACGAGGCCATGGAGTACGACGAGGACTACGTGCGCGCCCTCGAGTACGGTATGCCTCCCGCGGGCGGCATTGGCATCGGTATCGACCGCGTGGTCATGCTGCTTACTAACCAGGCTTCTATCCGCGATGTCCTGCTGTTCCCGCACATGAAGCCCGAGAAGGGTTTCCAGTCCGGTGCCGCTGCCGCCAAGGCTGCAGAGGCCGGCAACGCCGCAAGCCCGTTCGTCAAGTCGCTCAAGCCCACGCTCGATTACTCCAAGATCGCCGTTGAGCCGCTGTTCGAGGAGTTCGTCGACTTCGATACCTTCTCCAAGAGCGATTTCCGCGCTGTGAAGGTCAAGGCATGCGAGGCCGTCAAGAAGTCCAAGAAGCTGCTGAACTTTACGCTCGATGACGGTACCGGTACCGACCGCACCATCCTCTCCGGTATTCACGCTTATTACGAGCCCGAGGACCTGGTCGGCAAGACCTTGCTCGCCATCACCAACCTGCCTCCGCGCAAGATGATGGGTATTCCCAGCTGCGGTATGCTGATCAGCGCTGTCCACGAGGAGGAGGGCGAGGAGCGCCTCAACCTGATCCAGCTCGACGCTTCCATCCCCGCCGGCGCAAAGATGTACTAACTAGTTACGCGGTTCTACGAACCGCGTAACGGCTCGACGCTGCGCGCCGTCCAGAGCGACAATTTGTCATTCAAAAGGCAAGGCATGACCAGAAGGTCTATGCCT
>CATXXF010000043.1 GCA_958403395.1 uncultured Collinsella sp. | reverse complement strand
CAACGGGGGCTTTTCTTTTACGCCGGCACCGCATGGATTCGAACCTCGGTCGAGGTGCGAGCATCTTAATCATCACTTCGTAAAATTTTTCCAAATTGTCGCTTGACCCATCGAGGGGTCACGTGCATAATAATCCGTGCGTTGCGGCGTTACCTCAGCTGGATAGAGGGTCTGACTACGAATCAGAACGTCATAGGTTCGAATCCTATACGCCGCACCAATTGAGTTTTAAGCCTCCGGAAACGGGGGCTTTTCCTTTACGGGGGCATTGCGGAGATTCGAACCTCGTTCGAGGCGCGAGCGTCAAGAAAACGCGGAGCGTTTTCAGCCCGCGGGCGAGTCCGCCGGCAGGCGGGCGAAGCCGGTGCGGATCCGCGCAGCGGATGCGCGGAATCCTATACGCCGCACCAATTGATTTTAAAGCTCCCGGCAACGGGAGCTTTTCTTATATCGCGATGCGTCGAAGATCGCATCAAGTGGTCTAAATGAGTAAAAATCAAATTCAATAACTTTTTTTGAAAAACGCTTGACCTTTATTCAGTCCATGTGCATAATAATCAACAAGTCGCGGCGTTACCTCAGCTGGATAGAGGGTCTGACTACGAATCAGAACGTCATAGGTTCGAATCCTATACGCCGCACCAATTGAAATTGAAAGCCTCCGGCGACGGGGGCTTTTCTTTTATGCCGCCACCGCATGGATTCGAACCTCGGTCGAGGCGCGGGCGTAAAGAAAACGCGGAGCGTTTTTAGCCCGCGGGCGAGCGCGCCGGCAGGCGGGCGAAGCCGGTGCGGATCCGCGCAGCGGATGCGCGGAATCCTATACGCCGCACCATTTGAGATTAAAGCTCCCGGCAACGGGGGCTTTTCTTTTACGTAAGCACTGCATGGATTCGAACCTCGGTCGAGGCGCGGGCGTAAAGCGGACTATTTCCTGTCGACTCGTGTAAGATTCCGAGTAGGCGTCGCGGCCCATCCGCGATCACTCCTTCTCTCAACGACCGATCAGGGTGATACTTCGTGGCAGAGCGTCCGACATACAAGCTCAGGTTTCTCGATCCCAAGAAGCGCTTTCCGGTGATGCCCGAGCAGCCTGCGGGACGCTCATATGGCGTGGTCTGGAAACTCTTTGGCGAGGACCCGCATGAATCATGCTATGCCGTCGAATTCGTCGGCAAAAGCCATGTGTCGCTTTTGGGCTACGTGAGCGTTTCGGGTGAGGTCTATAAGGTGGACCGTCCCGTTAACGAAGTATCGCTGTCCAACGATCCCGACATGGAACTGGTTCTTGACGAGTCGGATTCCAGTATTGGTGAGATTATGGTAAGGGAAGCCAGCGGTGCAATGCGCGCGTGCGCGCGAACCGTCGGCTCTCCCGAAGGCCCCATGCGCGAGCAGTCCGATCACGAGACATGGAATTCGGCCCGCTCCCTTCCTTACGGCGAGTTCATGGCATCGATGTTCCTGCGCTACGTGATATTTGCCAACTCCGAAAGCGCTATTGCGAACACGGCGGGCGTCGACGGTCTCGATGCGGACATGCAAAACGTTGTCGACAAAATAAAGCTCGTAAAGTTGCCCGAGCCGGTCGAGGTGTTTTTGGGCTTTAACACGGCACCGCTACCTGACGCTATCGAGACGCTGCTCTACCGTGTCGACCATGCCGAGAATCCGAGCGGTATCGAGCGTTATGCCGCCGCCCTTATGAGCGAGGTCGACTTGCCCCGTCTGCGCACCATTGCCGCCAAGTCCGAAATGAGCCTGGCTCGCATTGATCGCTCAAAGCTTTTCTATCTCAATTTTGATCGTAGCCTGCTGGATCAGGACGAGATTGACATGCTGCTCGCCATCGAGTGCCGTCTCAACCGCCTCTCCGGCATCCTTGAGCGCATCGGGGCCGGATTGGCCCCTGCGGCATCCTCGCCGAGCCTTGAGGGCTGCGCGCTCTTTGATGCGTGGCATATCGCCAAGACGACCAACGATGTTCCCCGACTGCTCGATACGGCCTCGAGCGATAACCCGTGGGGCAAACCGGGTACGGTGGCTTGCCAGCCGGGCGGTGAGTGGGATGTGCGTACCCGCTTCGCGCGTATCGTCGAGGCACTTAACGTGGTCACACGGCTCGACTATACCTATCGGGCAAACGTTGCCGAGGGGATTATGCTCGTTCGGTTTGGGCAGTCTGTCGTTGATGCCATGCCGCAACGTGAATACGACGCTCAAGATGACGCTTGGCGCGAGCTGGACGAGGACACGCGCGCGATCTGGGGCGCGGAGCACGATGCACGTGTGGCGCTCACGCTTGCGGCAGCGTGTTTTGCCGCGGGCACCTGCATCACGCGCTGCTATGTGCAGATTGCTGCTCCCGACAGTGAGCAGGGCGAGCGCGTTGTCGCAACATATTTCTTTGGGCGCGCGGCCTATCTGGCCGATTGCGTGCCTGTCGCCAAGGATCTTGAGAGCATGGACATGGGCGATATGCCGTGCAAGCGTGTGCTTGAGGCGTATGAGTCAACCGCTCCGGAGACGATTGAGCCTGCGGAGGTTCATGCTCGTCCGCGTGATGACCACCGCACCCTGCCGCCGGCGCTGCGTGATCTGCTGCTTGCCGATACGGCTGACGAGTTGGAGGTCATGGAAGAGGACGACGACCCATACGTGGCGCGTGTTGTTGAATTGCGCGAGCAGGCAAAAGTCGACCGTACAGGTGCTTTTGAAGGCTTTTCCCGTCTTGTCGAGGAGTTGGAGGCTAAGTGCGCCGTCGCCGAGCTTTTGGCGACAGGTCCGGTTCAAACGCAGTTTTGCGATAACCAGCTGGTGCGCATGGTGCTACCGGTGTTGGAAGAAGACCGCTCGGTGCGGATCCTTCGTGCGCCCGATGCGCTGTACTTTGCCCAGCACGAGATTTGCAGCTTTTACGCCGAGCAAGAGGACTTTGAACGAGCACTGCCCGAGGTGCGCCATCTTTACGATCTGGCGCGCTCGTCCATGCAATCGCACTTTGCGCTCATCAACGTGCTTGCGCGTCTGGAGCGCTTTGACGAGATTATCGAGGTGGCGCGCCACGGCCTACGTATTGCCAGCGATCGTTCTGCAATTGGCTACCTGTTCTACCGCTTGGCGTTTGCCTATTGGAATTGCGATCAGCTCGACCTGGCGCTGGCTTGTTACCGTCTGGTGCCGCGCGGCGAGGAGTCGGGCAGCAGCGCGCTGGAAGAAATGCAGGGCCTTATGAACGAGATGGGCGTCAGCGAGCCTCCGACGTTCGAAGAAGCGGTCGAGACCATCCACAAGGCTGGACTTGAGTTGCCGCCAGTGTCCGCCGTGACGAATCAGCTTGCAGATGCCGCTGTTCAACTGGTCGACAACGGCTTCTTTTTCCTGGCACGCGGTTGCATCTTCCAAATGTGGCGCACCATGGGCAACGACGAGCTCGGCTCCCTCAACCGCTCGCTGGGGTAGGCGAAGCTTCCAAGGAGGAAAGGATGCTAGGCAATTAGAAAATTTCCTCTTGCCCATCCTTGGCTGTTTGGTTACTATAGAACGGCTGTTACGGAGAGCTGACCGAGAGGCCGAAGGTGCTCGCCTGCTAAGCGAGTATGCCCCAAAAGGGCATCTGGGGTTCGAATCCCCAGCTCTCCGCCAGTTTAACTTTAAAGAAGGGTCCCATCGGGGGCCCTTTTTTATTATCGAGAAAGGGCGCTGGGGATTCGAACCCTCAAAAAATGAGGCGCCCCGTTGGACGCCTCCTTTCAGCGAGTGTATTGTTCTTCGATCTTACACCTCGGGCGCCTTGGCGACGGTCTCGCTTTCTGCCGTGAGTGGGCGGTTGTCGATGCGGCGGCCCAGGCGGTCGAGCTTCACAAGGAGCCACTCAATGGGATTCGGCCCTGCGCCTTCCTCGTCAGCAACCAGGTCCATGACGGCGATCTTGGTGCCGTCTTGCTTGAGCGTAACGCTGCCCACCTTGTCGCCCACATGCACCGTGCCCGAAAGATCGTCGTAGCTAACCTTTTCGGTCACCTCGCCGGCAAGGGAAAACACGGTCGCTTGCGTCGTGGGGTCGGCGAGCGTGGCGTCGATCGTCTTGTCCGTCCAATCTGTCTGGCTAATGCGTGCCATAAGCGGGTTGTCGTTGGCGGTCTTTTCCTGCGTGTTGGCGATCGCGACCGTCACCTTATGACCGTAGTACCAATTGGCAAGGGTTGCGGTATCGGTAAAGCGCTGGTCGGTGGTGGTGGAGTTCAAAACGACGGTGTAGATCTCGTCGCCATCGCGGTTGTAGGCACTCGTAAAGCAATAGCCTGCATCGTCGGTGGTGCCGGTCTTGCCGCCGATGTTGCCATCTTGGCCCAGCAAATAGTTATGCGTGTCCATGGAATGCGAATGGTCGGTGCCGTCGGCGCCCGTGACCTCGATCCAGGAATCCTTGCTCGCTACGACCTCGCGGATCGTGTCGTTTTTCATGGCCTCCTGCATCATCAGCGCTACGTCATGTGCGGTTGAGTGCATATCGCCAGCCCACTCATCAAAGTCCAGACCATGCGGGTTTTCAAAAAGCGTACCGGTACAGCCGAGCTTCTTAGCGCGCTCGTTCATGGCCTTCACAAAGGTGGCCTCGGCGTCTTTGGTCTTAGGGTCGATCTTCTTGCCCACATATTCGGCGAGCACGATGGCGGCGTCGTTGCCCGAGGGAATCATCAGGCCGCGCAGTGCCTGCTCCACGGTAAGCTCGTCGCCTTCGAGCAAGCCGGCGGTCGAATTACCCACAGTGGCTGCGGCGTTGCTCACCGTGACCTTCTCGTCCATCTTGCAATTCTCGACGGTTAGGATTGCGGTCATGACCTTGGTGATCGAGGCGATTTTGACCTGCTCATCGGCGCCGCGCCCATAGTAGACGGTGCCGTCTTTGCCCATGACGAGGGCATTGGTCGCATCGATATCGGGCAGGTTTTCGGCCGTGATGCCGCGCGCATCGGCGGTTTTGCCGCAAACATTGTCGGTCGTGAGCACTTGGGCGCCGGCGACGGTGGGCGCGCCAGCGGCAAGGGCGATAGCGCAGACAAAGCCGGCGGCAAGCTGGGCTGAGCGCTTTGCAAAAGAGGTGAGGGACTTCACGGATTTCGCTTTCGACGGGATGGTCTCTTCTGGAACTAGAGTATATCGTTTGCCGGCGTCGGCGATCATCGCGTGCGCGCTTGGCCCACATCCGCACCCGAACGGGCACAAGGGTGCTTAAGGCCGACTTAATCACCCACGCTTGTTGTGTGTGGCGTGCGTCGCCTCAGGCATAATGGAGCGCGAGAGGAGCACGCATGAACGAGCGCATTTTGGTAGTTGATGACGAGAAGGCCATCGCCGACTTGGTTGGCATCTACCTTACAAAAGAGGGCTTTGATGTCCAGATTGCCTATAGCGGGGCCGATGCTGCCAAGGCGATTTTGGAGCAGGAGTTCGATCTGGCGCTGCTTGATGTCATGCTGCCCGATATCGATGGGTTTGAGCTGCTGCGTACGATCCGTTCCAGCCATACCTATCCCGTGATCATGCTGACGGCGCGCGATGCCCAGCAAGACAAGATCGGGGGCCTTTCGCTTGGCGCGGACGATTACGTGGTTAAGCCGTTCCGTCCGCTGGAGCTCATCGCGCGCGTACACGCTCAGCTTCGCCGCTACACCAGCTACGGTAGCCGTGCACAGGCGGCCGAGTCGCCGACCATTCAGCTCGACGGCTTGGAGATCAACCGCGATGCTCGTTCCGTGACAGTGGACGGTTCACCGGTTCGCCTCACGCCCACCGAGTATTCAATCTTGCTGTATCTGGTCGAGCATCGCGGCAGCGTGGTGGCCGTGGAGGACCTGTTCCGCGCGGTGTGGAGCGAGGATTTTATGCCCGGCTCCAACAATACGGTGATGGTGCACATTCGCCACTTGCGCGAAAAAATCGGCGACGACGCACAAAAGCCACGCTTTATCAAAAACGTCTGGGGCGTCGGCTACATCATCGAATAACGCTTTTCGCTTGTGAGGATCTTGATATGACAAAAGACGATAGGCAAGCGTTCGAGGTGCCCGATCGGCTCTTTGAATACGTGAGGTCGGTCGTCGACAACCGCGCGCTTGCAACGGTGCTGCTCTTTTTGCTGAGCCTGCTGCTGATTGGCATCGACAACATCGCCGGAATCTTGACGGTGCTGCTTGCCGGCTTTTTGCTGATCGATCGATTTGAGATCGTGTGCCGCTGCATGGTGATTGGCGGCGCCGCGTGGGCCATGACGTTGGCGATTGGCACCATGGCGCTCGGCGGCATCGAAGGGCCGGTGCTGTTCGATGCCGGCTTTGTATTCAACATGCTTGGCTTTGTGCTGGCGCTTGCCGCGTGCGTGCTGTTCTTGTGTGGCCGCGCCCTGTACTACCAGGGCTACGAACAGGGCGAGCAGCATGCCGATTGTGTGCTGGCCGCTCGTATTCAAGATCGCCTGATCGATCACCCCGACACCTGGGACAACATCGACGGCGACTTCTTGGAGGTCGAGGGCGCCCTTAACCGCGTGCGTGACCGTGAGCGCAAGGTGCAACAGGCCTTGCGTGACGAGTCGCATCGCAAGGACGATCTGGTCACGTACTTGGCACATGACCTACGCACCCCGCTTGCCAGTGTGGTGGGCTATCTTTCGCTGCTGCAAGAGGCTCCTGAGCTGCCGGTTGAGCAACGTGCGCACTTTACGGGCGTGGCTCTCGACAAGGCGCACCGGCTCGATGCACTCATCGAAGAGTTCTTCGATATCACACGCTTTGACTTCCACGATATCGTGCTCACGCGCGGCTATGTTGATCTGGGGTTGCTGCTGGCTCAGGTGGCTGACGAGTTCTATCCCATCCTCAACGAGCAGCATAAGGAAGCCCAAGTTGATATTCGCGAGGACCTGACGGTGCTCGTGGATGGCGACAAGATGGCCCGCGTGTTTAACAACATCATGAAAAACGCCGTCGCCTATAGCTACGAGGGCTCCACTATCACGATTGAGGCTAGGCGCCGGGACGACGGTGGCGTGCGCGTGCGCTTTATCAATCAGGGCGATCCTATCCCTGCTGCTAAGCTCAAGGTGATCTTTGAGAAGTTCTATCGCCTAGATGCGGCGCGTGCGACCAATCGCGGTGGTGCCGGTCTGGGCCTTGCTATTGCCAAGGAGATCATCGCGGCACACGGCGGTACCGTTGCATGTGAATCGACGCCCGAACACACGATATTCACCATCGAGCTGCCCGCCGCATAGCCAGCGTGCCCTTACAAACACTTGACAATGCGCTCACGTGCATATGAGCCGCGATTTCTACTATCGATACTGCTGAATTGATATCGATGTGGAGGTATGCGGTATGACGGCTGCTGCGGCTATGGAGCCCACGGAGCTAGAAGAACTCATGGAGGCGCAGACTCAGGCCGCGCACGAGCGCGAGGTTGGGGATGCGACTCGTCCCACGGCAGAGGATCTTGCGGCCTCGCCGACGCGCATCGATGTCGAGGGCCTCGATCTGTTCTATGGCGATCACCACGCGCTTAAGAATGTGTCCATCAAGATTCGCGACAAGCAGATTACCTCGTTCATCGGGCCTTCGGGCTGCGGCAAGTCAACGCTGCTGCGCTGCTTTAACCGCATGAACGACGGCATCAAGGATTGCCACATTGAAGGCAAGATTGCACTCGACGGCCAGAATATCCTGGGCGATTACGATATCTGTCGTTTGCGCCAGCGCGTGGGTATGGTGTTCCAACGCCCCAATCCGTTTCCCATGAGCATCTACGACAACGTCGCGTATGGTCCGCGCGGCATGGGCGTGCGCGATCGCGCTGTGCTGGATGAGCTGGTCGAGGACTCCCTGCGTCGCGCTGCCCTGTGGGACGAGGTCAAGGACAAGCTCAAGGAGTCGGGCCTGGGTCTTTCGGGTGGACAGCAGCAGCGCCTGTGCATCGCCCGCGCGCTGGCCGTGCAGCCCGACATTCTGCTGATGGACGAGCCGACCTCGGCGCTCGACCCCGTGTCGACGCTCGTGGTGGAGCAGCTGGCCTGCGAGCTCAAAGAGACCTGTACGCTCGTGGTCGTTACGCACAATATGCAGCAGGCGGCGCGTATCTCCGACTCGGTCGCGTTTTTCTTGCTGGGCGAGTTGGTGGAGCACGCGCCCACCGCGCAACTCTTCAAGAATCCGACCGATCCGCGCACGGCGGATTATTTGACGGGACGTTTTGGCTGATACCATCTAGTACAGGCACCTTTAGGGTTAAGATGCGGTCATGTCGGCCGCAAAGGGGTTCAACATGATCTATTACGTCGAGGACGATGACAACATCAGGGATCTGACGGTCTATGCGCTGCGCAAGCAGGGAATCGAGGCCGAGGGCTTTTCGTGCGACGGCGAGTTTAAGGCCGCCGTGGCGCGACGGGTGCCCGATGCTGTGCTGCTCGATATCATGCTGCCCGATACCGATGGTTTGGCGATTATGCGCCGCCTCCGCGCCGACCGCCTGACGGCGACGGTGCCCATCATGATGCTTACCGCCAAGGACACCGAGCTCGACAAGGTGATGGCGCTCGATGGCGGTGCCGACGATTACCTGACTAAACCCTTCTCGCTCATGGAGCTTGCGAGCCGCTGCCGCGCACTGCTGCGTCGCGGCGGAATGGTCAAGCAGGCGAGCGATGTGCTCAGCGTGGGCGACATCGTGCTTTCGCCCAGCCATCGCGAGGTGACCGTTGCTGGCGAGCCGCTTAAGCTCACCCTGCGCGAGTTCGACCTGCTCGAGTACCTCATGCGCAAGCCCGGCGTGGTCTTTACCCGCGAGTCGTTGCTGCAGAGCGTGTGGGGCTGGGACTTCGATGGCGGTTCGCGCACTGTTGACGTGCACGTGCAGACGCTTCGCCAAAAACTGGGCGAGCATGCCAGCGCCATCGAGACCGTGCGCGGCGTGGGCTACCGCTTGGCCGAGCCTTCTGCCGGTGATGGTGCCGAAGGTGACGTCACCGCGGCCACCGCATCGGAGGAGTAACCCGTGGTCTTCGCCCCCCAGGGAAAACATACGCTGTCGCACCGCGTTTTTGTGACGATCTTTGTCTGCGCCATGGCGGTTATCGTGGCGTTTACGGTGCTGGGTGCGTTCTTTGTGCAAAACACCTTGGCGGATGCCACGAGTGCCAATCTGGCGCAGGAAACCGAGCTCATTGCTGCCGCCCTCGACGAGCAGCAGGAGCCCATCCCGTTCTTGCGTAGCCTTGATCGCGAGGACTTGCGCATCACGCTGATTAACAAGGATGGATCGGTTGCCTACGACAACGAGGCGTCGCCTTCCACACTGCCCAACCATGGCGATCGCCCCGAGGTCATCGAGGCCTTTGAGAATGGTTCGGGTTCCGCGGAGCGCGCAAGCTCTACGCTCGACGAGATTATGCTGTATCGCGCCGTCGCCCTTGATAACGGCCAGGTTGTCCGCTTGGCGCAGGCCCAGCCTGGCGTTGCAGCGATTTTGCTGTCGATGGTGGCGCCGATGCTGCTTATCGCAGCAGCGGGCGCGGTACTCTCGTTTTTTATGGCGCGCCGCGAGTCCCGTGCCATCATCGCGCCGTTGCAAGAGGTGGATTTGGACCACCCACGCCGTAGCTATGAGCACGCCTATGCCGAGATGGTCCCCATGCTTGAGCGTATCGAGTCGCAGCGCCAGGAACTCAAGCGCCAAATGGCGGTGCTGGCGGACAACGATCGTATGCGCCGCGAGTTCACGGCGAATATCACCCATGAGCTCAAGACGCCGCTTACGGCGATTTCGGGCTATGCCGAGCTCATCGCAAACGGCATGGTCGAGGGCGAGGACGACCTGCGCAACTTTGGCGGTCGCATCTATCGTGAGGCGGGCCGCTTGGCAGCGCTTGTCAACGACATCCTTACGCTGTCTAACTTGGACGAGGCCGAGCGTGCAACTGAGGGCGAGGCGGTGCCCATTGGGTCCACGGAGCCTATTGAGCTCTCGCGTGCCATCTACGCGGTTGAGCAGCGTCTTGAACAGGTCGCCCGTCAGGCGAATGTGACGATAAGTCATGAGACCAAGCCTGTGGTCATCGAGGGCGTGTCGCGCTTGATTGACGAGCTCATCTATAATCTGGCAAGCAACGCCATCCGCTACAATCGACCCGGCGGTACGGTTACGCTGCAGTGCGGCACCAACGACGAAGGCCATCCGTTCCTTGCGGTCGCCGACACGGGAATCGGTATCGCGCCTGAAGAACAGGGCAAGGTATTTGAGCGGTTCTATCGCGTGGACAAGAGTAGGTCCAAGGCGCGCGGCGGAACCGGTCTGGGGCTTGCCATTGTCAAGCATGCGGCCCTGTATCATCACGCCACGCTCGATCTGTCGAGCGAGTTGGGCGTGGGAACCACCATTACGGTGACGTTTCCCATACAGCAGGACGAGCCATTCGCATAGCGATACAACATAGGTATTGAAGTAGACGCCGCATTTGACTTTCGGGTGCGGCGTTGTTGTGCAATTTTACGATTGCTTCCGACATTTTTACAGGAGAGCCTGTTTCTTATGTATAGAGTTTGGTCTCGGTAAAAAGATGCGATAACATACGGACAGTTTTGTCAATCCGAACTGGGGAAATGAAAGGCAAGCTGCATGACCCTTCTCGAACTGTTCCAGCTGCTGAAGAAGCACCTCAAGCTGGTCATCACCCTTCCGGTGGTCTGTGCGATCGCCATGGGCATCGTGTCCTTCGTTGCGATGGACAACACCTACACCGCGACGACGAGCATGTACATTCTCGCCAAAACCGACGATAGCGGTCAGATGAGCTACAACGATCTCTCGGCGAGCCAGATGCTTTCCAACGATATCGCCACGCTGCTGGATAGCGATAGCGTTAAGAGCGGTGCTGCCAATGAGCTGGGCCTTGCTGACCTGGATGACTACAAGGTGTCTGTTTCCTCCGAGACCACCACGCGTGTCATTACGCTTTCGGTTACCGGCACCGATGCCAAGGAGACGGCTAAGGTTGCAAAGGCCATGGCCAGCTCGGTGAGTACGGTCGCTCAGAACGTCGGCGCTGCCCAGAGCATCAACGTTATCGACGAGGCTAAGACTCCCGAAGTCCCCAGCGGCCCCAAGCGCACGCTGTACGTTGCTGTCGCGTTCCTCGCCGGTATCTTTATCGCAGTTGCCTATGTCGTTTTGGCAGACATGCTCAATACCCGCATCCGCGGTGCCGAAGAGGCAGAAGAGCTCCTGGGCATTCCCGTTGTTGGCCGAATTCCGGCTATGAAAGGTGGTAAATAGGCATGGCTAAGGCAAAGAACACCGATAAGCTCGTTGTACAGAATGCCGCCAAGACCCTTCTGGCCAACATCCGCTTTGCGAGCGTGGACGACCCCATTCGCACCATCACCGTTACCTCCTCGATTCCCAACGAGGGCAAGTCTACGGTTTCCATTAACCTTGCTCAGGCAATCGCCACGAGCGGCAAGTCCGTGCTCCTGGTCGAGGCCGATATGCGCCGCAGGTCCCTTTCCGATATGCTCGGCGTTCGTTCGCGCGGCGGACTCTATGCGGTCCTTTCCGAGCAGATCTCCATTGACCAGGCAATTGTCGAGACGGGTCAGAAGAACTTCTACTTCCTCGATGCTGAGCCGCATATTCCCAATCCTGCCGACATCATCGTCTCTCACCGCTTTGCCAAGTTGGTAAAGGCACTGTCCGCCAAGTTCCAGTACGTCATCTTTGATGCTCCCCCGGTCGGCACCTTCATCGATGCTGCCGAGATTGCCAGCCTGACCGACGGTACGCTGTTCGTGGTGCGCGAGGACTTCACCAAGCGCGAGGAGGCACTCAACGCTATCGGCCAGCTTAAGAAGTCCGAGAAGGTCAAGCTCATCGGTACCGTTATGAACTACTGCGAGACCGAGACCAGCGAGTACTACTACTCCTACTACACCAAGGACGGTAAGAAGGTGAAGAAGGGCTCCGACGATCAGGGGACTTCCAAAAAGGGCATCTTCACCAACCGAGCAAACGTTTAGTTGATTAAGGCTGACCTATGCGTGACATTCATTGCCATATCTTGCCGGGTGTAGACGACGGCGCCGCCGATCTCGATGAGAGCTTGGCGATGCTCGAGGCTGCCAAGCGGGCCGGTGTAACCAGAATCGTTTGCACTCCTCACTGCCGTGATCCCTATTTTGATTACGACAAGATGTGGGATGCCTTTGAGCTGCTGCGTGATAACGCTGACGGTTTTCCGCTCCAGATGGGCTTCGAGGTCAACCATCGAAAGCTCGTTGAGCTTGGTATCGATGCCGCGGAGCACTTGCATTTCGATGGAACCAACGAGTTTCTGCTCGAGCTTTCGACGCATGCCGATGCGTATGCGTTTAGAGAGTACGAGAACACGATTTACGATTTGCAGTGCCGTGGCTACCAGGTGATCATCGCTCATCCTGAGCGCTATAGTGCGGTTCAAAAGGATGTAAGCGTGGCGGAGCGCCTGGTCGATATGGGCTGCAAACTGCAGGCTTCGGCGGACTTTATTGCCGGCGGTCGCTTTGGTCGCGAGAAAAAGCCGGCACAGCGCCTGTTCGATCAGAACCTGTACAGCTTCATCGCGAGCGATGCCCATAACGTGGGTCATTACGACTGCCTGGCGAAGGCTCGTGCGAAGTTTAGCGTGCGCGGAGCTCATTTTCGCTAAAATCGGTCCCTAACGTTCGCATTGAATGAAAGGGCAGCCATGGATATCCAACTTAAGACAGGATGCTTTGATGACGCGGCGTTGGTGCGCCGCGTCGTTTTTATGGACGAGCAGGGCTACGAGAATGAGTTCGACGCTATCGACGAGGATCCGAACTGCATTCATGTGACGCTCTATGTAGACGGCGAGCTTGCCGGTTGCTCGCGCGTGTTTCCCGAAGAGCTTGAGCGCGTGGCTGACGCAGAGGCCCCGGTGTTGCCGGCATGCGACATGGACGAAGGCGTTGCGGCGGGGGAGATCTACATTATGGGGCGCGTCGCCGTGCTGCCGGCTATGCGTCGTCGCGGACTGGCGGGTGCGATCGTCGAGGCCAGTGCTTCGTGTGCACGCGATGCCGGCGCTAAGCTTATTAAGCTGCATGCGCAGGAATACGTGCTGCCGCTCTATGCAAAGGCGGGCTACACGCAAATTGCCCCGGTAGATTACGAAGACGAGGGCCAGCCCCATGTCTGGATGGCCAAGCGCGTAGATGGCAGATAGGGACGTTTCTTTTCTGCCGGCAGCTGGGGACACTCCTTGGCAATTGGCGCATCGGAGCGCTTAGACATACAGATTTTCGATTCCGTATGTATATATGCGCGCTAATGGGTTATAAAATCTAAGTCTGAACATAGCAGGTCTGCGATTCGGCTCGGGCGACCGGGCCGTTTTTGCGGACGGGGGTAGCGCGAAAGGACTGCACATGCGTCAATTTAAGACCGAGAGCAAAAAACTGCTCGACCTCATGATCAACTCCATCTACACCAATAAGGAAATCTTCCTGCGCGAGCTTATCTCTAACGCGAGCGACGCCGTCGACAAGCTCAACTTTAAGAGCCTGCAGGATCCGAGCGTCAAGATCGACCAGGGCGACCTGGCTATTCGCGTTTCCTTTGATAAAGACGCCCGCACCATTACCATCTCGGATAACGGCATTGGCATGACCGCCGAGGAGCTCGAGCGCAATCTGGGCACCATCGCCCATTCCGGCTCCGAGGAGTTTAAGACCGAGAACGCCGAGCAGCAGGGTTCGGATGTCGACATCATCGGTCAGTTTGGCGTGGGCTTCTACTCGGCTTTTATGGTCGCCAGCCATGTGAAGGTCGTCAGCCGCGCCTATGGCGAGGATGTCGCCCATGTGTGGGAATCCGACGGTCTTGAGGGTTACACCATCGAAGACGGCGAGCGCGCCGAGCACGGCACCGATGTCATCCTGACGCTGCGCGAGAACGAGAAGCTCGATGCCGACGGCGAGGCCGAGACCTACGATCGCTTCCTGACCGAGTGGGGCCTCAAGAGCTTGATTCAGCAGTACAGCAACTATGTGCGCTACCCGATTCAGATGATGGTGTCCAAGAGCCGCCAGAAACCCAAGCCCGAGGACGCCGGCGACGATTACAAGCCCGAGTACGAGGACTACCAGGAGCTCGAGACCGTCAATTCCATGACACCGATCTGGAAGAAGCGCAGCTCCGATGTCGAGCAGAAGGACTACGACGAGTTCTACAAGTCCACGTTCCACGACTTTGACGATCCTGCGCGCACCATCAGCTTCCACGCCGAGGGCACGCTCGAGTATGACGCCCTGCTGTTTGTGCCGGGACGCGCGCCGTTCGATCTGTACAGCAAGGACTACGAGAAGGGCCTGGCGCTTTACAGCTCCAACGTCCTGATCATGGAGAAGTGCGACGACCTGCTGCCCGACTACTACAACTTTGTCCGCGGCGTCGTGGATTCTGCCGACGTGTCGCTTAACATCTCGCGCGAGACGCTGCAGCAGAACCGTCAGCTCAAGGCCATCGCCAAGCGTGTGGAAAAGAAGATTACCGCCGACCTTGAGGATATGCGCGACAACGACCGCGAGGCCTACGAGAAGTTCTTTGAGAACTTTGGCCGCGGCCTTAAGTACGGCATCTACTCGAGCTATGGCATGAAGGCCGATGAGCTTGCCGACCTGCTGCTGTTCTGGTCTGCCAAGGAGCAGAAGATGATTACCCTGGCCGAGTATGCCAAGGGCATGCCCGAGGATCAGAAGGCCATCTACTACGCCGCCGGCGACTCGCGTGAGCGTCTGGCCAAGATGCCCGTGGTAAAGGGCGTGCTCGACCGCGGCTATGACGTGCTGCTGCTGACGCAGGATGTGGATGAGTTCACGTTCCAGGCTATGCGTGAGTACGTTGCCGCCGATATGCCCAAGATCTACGAGGACGATGCTGCCCGCGAGGCTGCCGAGAAAGCTGTGGCCGACGGTGCCGAGCCCGAGGTCGAGGATCGTCATCTGGAGCTCAAGAACGTCGCGACCGGTGATCTTGACCTGGCGACCGAGGACGAGAAGAAGGAGGCCGAGGACGCCACCAAGGAAAACGAGGACCTCTTCAGCGCTATGAAGGAGGCGCTCGGTGACAAGGTCGAGAAAGTTGCCGTCTCCGCGCGCCTGACCGATGCCCCCGCATGCATCACCACTGAGGGTCCGCTTTCGCTCGAGATGGAGAAGGTGCTCCAGAAAGGACCCGAGGGCGCGCCCGACGGCATGCCCAAGAGCCAACGCGTGCTCGAGCTCAACGCCAAGCACCCGGTCTTTGACAAGCTTGTCGCTGCCCAGAAGGCAGGCGACGCCGACAAGATCAAGCAGTACTCCGGTCTGCTCTATGACCAGGCTCTGCTGGTCGAGGGTATTTTGCCCGAGGACCCCGTGGCCTTCGCGGCAGCTGTTTGCAACTTGATGTAGTTAGGTAGTTACGCGGTTTTACCAAACCGCGTAACGG
>CATXXF010000042.1 GCA_958403395.1 uncultured Collinsella sp. | reverse complement strand
CCCTACCGGGAGTAGCCCCGACGGTTGACAAAACTATAGGAACACCCAATGACTACCCAACGGCTATTGCGCACATGGCTTGCATGACAGTTGTCTCTTTTATGTTTCCTTTAGCCGTTGCTGCCTAGGATGGGGGTTAGTCGGTAGGAAAGGAGCGCCTGTATGGACGACGCGAGCGAGCGTGCAATCGAAGAGGACATGCTCGATCAGTTCAACTACTTTGATGATGAGGATGAGGAGCTAATCGATCGTCGCGAGCCAGCGCCGCTTGATTCCTTTGATCTGGTCGATGAAGAGTCCAACGAGGACGAGGGCGAATCAACGGAGCCCCCACAGTCTTCGCGCCTGGACTCGCTGCTTTCGAGAGTCCCTATGCACCACGGCGCTCGTGCCGGTGCACTCCATATGAAAACTGACTGGCACCAGATCGTGACGGCAGGCGATGAGCTTGCCGTCGATGCGCCGCTCACCGATAAATCATCCATCATCTGCCGCACCGGCATGCTTATGCTGGCAAGCGGAACAGGTGCCTGGCGCGTGCGCGATACCATGAATCGTGTTGCCGCTGTACTCGGCGTCACAATTCACGTCGACCTGAGTCTTCTGTCGTTTGAGTGCACCTGCATCGAAGTTGGCCACTGCTTTAACGAGGTTGTCAGCCTGCCCACGACGGGGGTCAATACTCATCGCATTTGGATGATGGAGAGCTTCTTAAAGGAAATCGAGACGTATGGGCGCCGGTTTACCGTGCACGAATACCACGAGATGCTCAAGACCGTTGAGAGCTCAAAGCCCGATTACGCTCCCTGGCAACAGGGCCTTGCGGCAGCCTGTGCTTGCGGCGCCTTCGTCTTTTTGCTCGGCGGCGGCCCTATCGAGATGGCCTGCGCATTCGTAGGCGCTGGTGTCGGTAACTTTGCTCGCTCCCATATTCTCAAGCAGGGTCTTGGCCAGTTTAGCGCGCTGACGACTGGTGTTGCGCTCGCTTGCGTTTCGTATCTGCTGGCATTGCTCGGCCTTGGCCAGGTCATTCCAGGGGCAATGTCGCACCAAGAAGGCTATATCGGAGCCATGCTCTTTGTGATTCCCGGCTTTCCCCTCATTACGGCAGGCCTCGACATCGCTAAGCTCGATATGCGAAGCGGTATCGAGCGCCTTTCATATGCCGTATCGATTATTGTGATGGCGACGCTCGTAGGTTGGATGGTTGCCGAATGTGTGGGGCTGGCGCCGGATGACTTCGCCCCGCTCGGCCTCTCACCGTTGGCTCTTACGCTCTTGCGCATACTGATGAGCTTTATCGGTGTATTTGGCTTCTCGGTTATGTTCAACAGCCCGGTAAAGATGGCCGCGGCGGCAGGGCTCATCGGCGCCGTGTCCAATACCTTGCGCCTTACGCTCGTCGATGCGCCGACGATGCTTCCTTTTCTGGGCCTGAGCGTAGGCATGCCTCCCGAGGCAGCAGCGTTTATCGGCGCGCTGGTATCGGGTCTGCTGGCAAGCTTGGCGGAAATCAAGCTCACCTACCCACGTATCGCCCTCACAGTGCCATCGATCGTCATTATGGTGCCGGGCTTGTATTTGTATCGCTCGATGTATTACATGTGCACCTTCGACACGGTCAATATGCTCGGCTGGTTTGTGCGTGCAGTGCTCATCGTGGCGTTTTTGCCCGTTGGCCTGGGTGTGGCGCGTACGCTCACCGACCCTCGCTGGCGCCACACCAGCTAATTGGTGCAAGGGGGCAGGTCACTTTGCACCAAATGAGTTGCGGTGAAATAGGGACTGAATTGCTGCTTAAAGGGTCAAAACAGTCCGTATTCCACCGCAACTTATGGGGTCGGGGGATTTTGGTGCCCTGCATCTCCACAAACTCAACGCTTACGAAGCGCGCGCCGTTCGTGTTAGGGTAGTTCCACCACATAAGTAGTCGCAGACGCACGTACCACGGGCGGGCGAGATGAAGTCCAAGTAACTCCATCTCGCCCGCCCATTTTTGTTGCGTGGCGTTGCGGCGCAAAACAGAAAGGATTTCGCCCTTTATGCCTATCAACAAACGAGAGAGCCTGCTGTTCACCTTTATCATGTGCTTTTGCATGGTGCTCTGGATGAGCATCTACAACGTTGCCCTGCAGCATGGGGCCATCAACGGCGAGGTTGTTGCCGCTGCATGGCTCGGCTTCCCCGTTGCCTACGTCTTTGCCATGTGCTGCGACTGGTTTGTTGCCAGCCCGCTGGCCAAAGGCTTTGCCTTCAAGTTCCTGGTTACTCCGGGCAAGAGCTCGCCGCTCGCTATGACGCTCGCCGTCAGCTCCTGCATGGTCGTTCCCATGGTCATCATCATGTCGCTCTACGGCGCATGCGAAGGCCTGTTCCATATGCCCGGCGGCCCGCTTGCCAATTTGCAGGCGCTGCCGATGATGTGGCTCGTCAACATTCCGCGCAACTTTATCATGGCCCTGCCCTGGAACCTGCTGGTGGCCGGTCCGGTTGCTCGCTTTGTCTTCCGCCGCGCTTTCCCCATGGGGACCGTCTTTGAAGAGCCGCACGTGGAGCTCGTGCACATGCCGGGTGTTCCCGCTGCCGAGGAGGTTGCCAACATTTCCGAGGGCATGGACGCCGAGCCTGCCTGCTAGGCAACGCTCAAAACCAGACCCCCAAACAGACCGGAGCGATTCCTTTTTTGTAGACGTTGTCGCGCGGCTCCGTACGGAAAAGGTCCCAACGGTTAACATATACTCCATATGGGTAAAGAGACCAAAGCGCTGCCGCGGGGCGGCGCTTTGCGTTTGAAAAACTAGCTCGTCTAAGAGGAACTAGCATGTTAGACCGTTTTACCGATCGCGCGCGCAAGGTCATGTCCATGGCCAAACAAGAGGCGCTCGATCTGCACTCAAATAAGGTGGGCACCGAGCACCTGCTGCTCGCACTCGCCAAGGAGGACGAGGGCATCGCTGCCGAGGCGCTGCGCTCGCTTGATATCTCCTACGACGACATCATGGACACCCTCAAGGAGGTCCAGACCACGGTTCCCGAGCCCAGCGAGGAGACCGAGGCTGCCAAGCTTGCCTTTACGCCGCTCGTCATTAGCGTGATGGAGCGCTCCTTCCGCGTGGCGCGTGAGAACAACCAGACATATGTGTCGACCGAGCACCTGCTCATCGGCATCGTTGAAGAGGGCAACGGCATGGCCATGGATATCCTCATGCGCCTGGGTGTGTCGTCTGCTTCTATCAAAAAGGCCATCGAAAAGCTCACCGCTAAGGATCAGGACAAGAAGCGTCCGCTCGCCGGAGCCGGCGCCGGGCGTCCCGGTGCGGGCCTGCCGTTCTTTAGCGGCTCGGACGCCTCTCAGCAAAAGGGGAGTGGCACCGATACGCTCAAGCAGTTCGCCACCAACCTCACGCAAAAGGCGCGCGACGGCGAGCTCGACCCCGTGATTGGCCGCGAAAAGGAAGTCCAGCGCATGATGGAGATCCTTTCGCGCCGCACCAAGAACAACCCGCTTATCTTGGGTGACCCCGGCGTGGGCAAGACGGCCATCGTCGAGGGCCTGGCACAGCAGATCGCTGCCGGCGATGTGCCCGAGAACCTTATGAACCAGAATATCTGGACGCTCGATCTGCCGGGTCTTGTTGCGGGTGCCAAGTATCGCGGTGAGTTTGAGGAGCGCCTCAAGAACGTGATCCAGGAGGCAACCGAAGCCGACGACGTCATCTTGTTTATCGACGAGATGCACACCATCATCGGTGCCGGTTCTGCCGAGGGTTCCATCGACGCAAGCTCCATGCTCAAGCCCGTGCTCGCGCGCGGTGCTTTCCAGATCATCGGTGCCACGACGGCAGAGGAGTTCCGCAAGTACCTCACCAAGGATCCGGCCTTTGAGCGTCGCTTCCAGACCATCGATGTCGAGGAGCCGAGCGTCGAGGACACGGTCAAGATCCTGACCGCGCTCAAGCCGCGCTACGAGGAGCACCACCACGTGCGCTACACGCAGGGTGCCATCGAGGCCGCCGCGAACCTCTCCAACCGCTACATCCAGGATCGCTTCCTGCCCGATAAGGCCATCGACCTCATCGACGAGGCCGGTGCTCGCGCCCGCATCGCCGCCAACCGTGCGCCCGAGCCGGTGCGCGAGGCCGAGCATCGCGTCGAGGAGCTCAAGGCTGCCGCACAGGAGGCCACCGAGAGCGACGACATGAACAAGGCCGCCGAGATCACCGAGCAGCAGAAGGCCGCCGAGATTGAGCTCGCCGAGGCCAAGGCTGCCTGGACGGCCGAGCTCGACGCCAGCCCGCTCACCATCGATGTCTCCCAGATTGCCGACATCGTGTCCGTGACCTCGGGCGTGCCGGTGTCCTCGCTCACCGAGAGCGAGAGCCGTCGCCTGCTGCAGGCCGAAAGCGTGCTCAAGACCCGCATTCTCGGCCAGGACGAGGCCGTCGAGGCCGTTGCCAAGGCCGTGCGCCGCAGTCGCTCGCCGCTCAAGGACCCGCGTCGTCCCGGCGGCAGCTTTATCTTCCTGGGTCCCACCGGCACGGGCAAGACCGAGCTCGCCAAGACGCTCGCCGAGTATCTCTTTGGCAGCAAGGACGCGCTCATCAGCTTCGATATGTCGGAGTTTGGCAGCGAGTTCGAGGTCTCCAAGCTCATCGGTAGCCCTCCGGGTTACGTCGGTCACGACGAGGGTGGCCAGCTTACCAAGGCCGTTCGTCGCCATCCGTACTCGGTCGTGCTGTTCGACGAGATCGAGAAGGCACACCCCGATATCTTCAACATCTTGCTGCAGGTGCTGGAGGAGGGTCGTCTGACCGATAGCCAGGGCAAGACGGTCGACTTCCGCAACACCGTGATCATCATGACGTCTAACGTGGGCGCCCGCGAGATTGCGCAGGATGCAAGCGTTGGCTTTGGCACCACCGGCGAGCAGGGCCTCACCTCGAGTGAGATCCGCGGCCGCGCGATGGGCGAGCTCAAGCGCCTGTTCCGCCCTGAGCTGCTCAACCGTATCGACGACATTGTGGTGTTCCAGAAGCTCTCGGGCGAGAATCTCACCAAGATCGCGCACCTGCTGGTGGACGATCTGCGTCAGCGTTTGATTGCCAACGGTATGAACATCAAGCTCACCGATGCGGCCTATGACAAGATCGTGGCCGAGGGTACCGACCTCACCAACGGTGCGCGTCCGCTGCGCCGTGCTATTCAAAAGCTCATCGAGGACCCGCTGTCCGAGGAGCTTCTGGCCGGCGAGTGGGACGAGGGCGATACCGTCCTGTGCGACGTGGCCGATGGCAAGTTTGTCTTTGGCCACGGCACGGGCGAGATCCTGGCACCGCGTCCGGCGGGCACGCTCGGTGGCGATACCGCTCCGGCGGCACCGCACACCGGCAACGCCGCGCCCGTGAGCGGCGGCGTGACCTCGGGCCCCGGCGGCATGATGCAAGCCGGTTCCGGCGCGCTGTAGGGATTAAACATACCTTGTATAACGGGGGCGTTTCCGATAAGGAGGCGCCCCCGTTTCTATTGAAATGTGCTTCAATCTGCCGTGCTATACTGAAATTGAGATTCAGTATAGCAAAGGAGTTGATATGCCTACATCAATACTCGACACGCGGCCAGTTCAGATGAACGTGCGTATAGATCGCCAGCTCAAAGAGGCAGGAGACGCCGTACTGACTCATATTGGCATGACGCCGTCACAAGCTGTGAGGGAGCTGTGGCAGTACTTGACCGAGAACGGTCATATGCCCGTCGCAAAAAAGAATGATGACGAAGTCCTGCCTGACGACATACGATCGAAGGCGAGTTCGTCCCGCGTCTCGGAAGGGGCTGCGTTAATTTCGAATTTTTATGAGCGGTTCTCGATTCAGAGGCCGAGCCCCGATGAAGCCTTTGATTACGACGAGTTATACGATCAAATGATGATTGAGAGATTCAGCGATTGGATCGAATTATGAGCGGCGTCGGAACGAAACGTGTGCTCAAGCTGTTGATCGACACGAACGTCTGGCTAGATTACTTTCTCGCTCGTACGAATGCGACCAGGCCGATAGTCGAGCTCCTTTCTCGCGCGGCGGAAGCGGAGGATATCATCCTCTTCTCGTCCTCCCTGTCTGTCAAAGACGTCTATTACATTCTGGGAAGGACGATGAAGGCCGACGCCCGCCGTGAGGGGGCTCTCACTCCCGAAGTCATCGCCGGTGCCGACGAGACAGCGTGGGCGTGTGTTCGCCTGATTCGGCAAAAGTCGATTATTGCCTCGGTCGGTGCAGACGAGGTCTTCGACTCCTTTGTGTTCAAGTATCATCACAACGACTTTGAGGACGACCTGATGCTGGGCGTCGCCAATCGCATTGATGCCGATTACGTCGTGACGGAAGACAAAAATCTCATCAAACATACCAATGGTGTATGCATTAATGTTCAACAGGCGTTGAAGTTGGTTGAAGGGTCCAACGTCCCTTCGGCACGGCCCGTCTAACATGCTTTATCTTGATAAAGTGGCGTTTCCTCGCCGTTAGCCGATGATGCGAGGGCGCTCGGCGTTTTCGACTGGTTTATGCACGCAAAGTCTGGGAATATACAAGTCGCATGTCTTACTGTCTAACCAGTTGCGCCAAGGAGGCACCATGGACTACAAGATTACCGGCTACGAGCCCGCCCAGCTGTTCCATTTCTTTGAGGAGGTCAGCGCGATCCCCCGTGGGTCTGGCAACGAGAAGGGCATCAGCGATTTCCTGGTTGCGTTTGCCAAGGAGCGCGGCCTCGATGTGTATCAGGACGAGGTCTACAACGTTATCATTCGCAAGCCCGCATCTGCCGGTGCCGAGAATGCCCCGACCGTGATGCTGCAGGGCCACATCGATATGGTGTGCGACAAGTTGGGCTCCGTTGAGCACGACTTTACGACCGATGGTATCGACCTGGTCGTCAAGGACGGCGTCCTCACCGCTAACGGTACCACTCTGGGCGCCGACAACGGTATTGCCGTCGCTCTGATGCTCACTGTTCTCGATGACGATTCGATCGTTCACCCCGCCCTCGAGTGCGTATTCACCACTGACGAGGAGACTGGCCTGGTCGGCGCCGAGACGCTCGACAAGTCCCAGATTAGCGCCCGCACCATGATTAACCTTGACTCCGAGGAAGAGGGCGTTGCTACCGTCAGCTGCGCCGGCGGTGTCGTCGTTACCTACACCTGCCCGATCGCGCGCGAGTACAAGACCGGTAGCACCCTCACGCTCGACATCTCCGGCCTGCTGGGCGGCCACTCCGGCAGCGATATCAACCTGGAGCGCGGCAACGGCAACCTCATCATGGCCCGCATCATCGACCGCCTGATGGTTGCCGGCGAGCCCGCCATCGTTAGCTTTAACGGCGGCACCAAGGACAACGCCATCAACCGTGAGTGCAAGGCTGTTCTGGTCTACGCCGACCACGCTGCCGCCGAGGCCGCGGCCCAGATCGCAAAGGGCATCATCGCCGACGTCACTGCCGAGCTCGAGGTCTTCGACCCCGGCTTTACCTGCACCGTTGAGATTGCCGACGACGCCGAGGTCGAGGCCATGGACCAGAAGTCCGCGCTTGCCCTCATCCGCGCTCTGCGTCTTGCCCCCAATGGTGTGATCCGCCGCAACGTCGCCACCGACGGCTCCGTCGAGGTTTCCTCCAACATCGGCGTGGTTGCCACCTCTGACGACCAGGTCAAGATCATGCTGTCCCCGCGCTCCTCGATCACCTCGCTGCAGAACGAGTTCAAGGACCGCCTGCAGACGCTGGCCGATGTCCTGGGCTTCGACGCCAAGTTCGAGTTTGAGTATCCCGGCTGGAGCTATGCCGAGCATTCGCCGGTCCGCGACATCTTTGTCGAGAGCTATCGCGAGCTCTTTGGCTCCGAGCTGCGCATCGAGTCCATTCACGCCGGCCTTGAGTGCGGCCTGTTTGCCGAGGCCCTGCACGGCCTGGACGCCATCGCCGTGGGCCCGACGCTCTCCGATGTCCACACCCCGGACGAGAGCATGGAGCTCGCTTCTGCCGAGCGCTTCTACGAGCTGCTCATCGACGTCCTCAAGCGCCTTGCCGCGTAAAGGTCGCGCTATCAGCAGTCCGAGCCACGTGCTAGAGGATTGCAAATGACATTATGAGAGGGGGCATCCGAGCTTTTGCGACGGGTGCCCCCTCTCTGCTTTTAAGAAATGGGAAATTGATTGGCGTCTAGCCCATATCCGCCTTGATGAGGTCGAGGGTGCGCTGGCAGTTTTCGCGGACGGGGCCGAGCATATGCTCGCGCAGGTCCGCCATGCCGGGCAGGTCGGCGTATTCGTCCATGACTTCTTCCATGCAAATGGGTACCTCGTAGGCGAGGTCCATCAAGGTCGCAAAGCAAAACTTCTCGGATAGCCCGGCATCGGTGAGCGCCGCCTCCAGCGCGGGGTCGCCCATACCGTGGTATCGGCGGATAGCGCCTGGACCGATGCGTCCCACACGATTTTCGCCGCCAACGCTCATGGCAAGGCGCGCCCGACGGCGCATGCGCTCATACGCCAAACCCGACGCGACATCGTACATCCGGGCCATCATGGCTGTGCCGCCGTTTCCAAGGAGCAGGGAATAGTTTTTCGCATGCGCGTCCGGTGCGCCGATGATGGCGTTAAAGAACAGTATCTGCGTAAACAGATACAGGTTAAGTTGATGGTGGCTCGTATTGACGAGGAGTTCCTGAATATCGCGTGCGGTCGGGCCGCCGTCTGCCGTGTACTTTTGAGCGGGCATCACTCCAAGGGCCTGACAGAGGTCTTCTTGGTGTAGACGTCTGATTGTTCCGTCCTTGGCTTTCACGCGGTCGTAACGCTCAACAATGAGGGCGGGCTCGTCCTCAAATAAGCGATATTCAACGTTCGCCGTTGCGATACCGGCGCGCTGGGCGCTTTTCATGCAGACAAACTCATTAAGAGCCTCAAGTTTAAATCCGATAACGCCATTTTTGAAAATATGCGTCGTGGGCGAGGAGCCTGCGCATTCGCACCAGTGACCGTCTATAAGCGCGAGCGCGAACTTGCCCTGGTTGCCTCCAAGTGACCAACTTTCATCTAGGCCCATCCACGATGCCTTGCGGTCATCTCTGATCGACTTGAGACGGAGAGCAATATCGTGGTCGTCTATAGGGCGGTATTCGCCGTCGCGATGCAGGACGGCGTCGACGTCTTCTTCGGCACAAAACTGTACTCCGCCCGGACAGTCGAGTCCGATATGGCTGAGCAGCGCAACGGGATTGTTGGGCCTGGTGTCGAATTCGACGGCGATCGCTTTTCGCTGGTCCTCGCTGTCGGGCAGAAGACCAAACAAGTACGGATTCATGACCTGTTGGCCGTATGTGCGATTTGATACGGGAATGTTGGTCGATAGGGCTGGCCCGTCGTAGTCTTGGTCGTAGGCAAAGTTGACAAGACCGTTCTCATCTTGCGTGAGCGTTCCCGCAGGTACGCCGCAAATAATAGTCCGAAGCGTTTTTTTGGCCATTGGCTATCTCCCTTCGGGCTTGGTTTGGGCAGATGCGCTTGCGGCAATCGAGACTCCGAGATTGGACATGGCGAAATCGGCGAAGGCCTTGTCGTAGAGCTCGGCCGTAAAAGGGATATCTGGAAGAGCTGGAATGGCTGCGCTGCGACGGTTGCGATAGTGAAAACGTTGAGCGTGATGGCGCCTGGGGGTGCTACGAGGTTGCAAATCAGCATGCGGGGCGTCGACTGGTTGCTCGTTTTTCGATTCGTCGATATCCCCTTGAGCGGCGAGCGCCAGTCCAAGAGCACCGAAAACCGCCAACAGCTTGTCGAGCCGAATGCCCGTGGCATCTCCCAGCTCGAGCGATGCGAGCAGGCGCTCCGAAACACCGGCCTTTTTAGCGAGGGCGGCACGGGTGAGGTCCTGAGCCTCGCGTGCCTGGCGCACGTAGATGCCAGCTTGGCGCGGTGTGGTGATGGGAAGGGTATCCACGGCGATCTCCTGACGTGCAGACTTTTGCATCCTAGTATGACATGCAAAAGTCTGCATGAAAAGGCCTCATGCAAAACTCTGCATGAGGCCTTGTACAGGCGTTTAGTTTTGAAGGGTGTTTTACAGCACCAAAATCCCCAGGTGCTCAAGCAAGATCTTAAGCCCGATGAGGACGAGCACGACGCCACCTACGATGGTGGCGGGCTTTTCGTAGCGCGCACCAAAGGCATGACCGATTGCCACGCCGGCAACAGAGAAGATGAAGGTCGTGACTCCGATGAGCGACACGGCAGGGACGATGTCGACCGAAAGCGCGGCGAACGAAATGCCCACGGCCAGGGCGTCGATTGAGGTGGCGATGGCGAGGATCAGGTACTCGCCCAGGTCGATCTTTTCGGCATCCTTGCCATCGCTCTCGTCCTCATCCTCGTCTTCGGTAAAGGCCTCCCACAGCATTTTGCCGCCGATGAAGGCCAAAAGGATAAAGGCAATCCAATGGTCGATGGGTCCGATGATGCCCATGAATTGACTGCCGAGCGCCCATCCGATTATGGGCATGCCGGCCTGAAAACCGCCAAAGAACAGGCCGAGCACCACGGCGACTTTAAGGTTGATTTTCTTCATGCCAAGGCCTTTGCAGATGGAAACGGCAAAGGCGTCCATCGAAAGGCCAACGGCGAGCAACACGAGCTCTGCGAGTCCCATAGTCTGGCTCCCTCTCTGCGGGCGGGCCCGCGTGTACCTCTTGGGAGAGTAACAAAAAAGACCCGTGGCGTACGCGTTGCGCGCACAGCCACGAGTCTCGTTCATTAAGGCAAGCCAGGCCGCATCGGCCAGCGTGTTGACTTGCCGCGCCACCGGAGGCGAACCCGATCACGCGACTACTCCCTCATTTATGCGAATCCCGATGCTACCACATAAGCAGCCCATTTGGGTTGGGCTCTCAGCTGTGTTCGCTCATTCTGTAAGCATCGGATTTCGCAAGCGCCGCAGGGACAAACCGTGAGAAACTATTTAGCGTTTATGGAGCGTATACGATGGGAGCGATGCCTTGGATAAGAACGAGCTGCAAAAGCGTATGGAACAGGCTATTCGCCTGACGGCACCTGGCCAGCCGATCCGCACCGCCCTCGACATGATCATCGCCGGTCACCTGGGCGCCCTTATCTGCGTCGGCGACACCGAAAACGTGCTCGCCGCCGGCAACGACGGCTTCCCGCTCAACATTTCGTTCACCTCGAACCGTCTATTCGAGCTCTCCAAGATGGACGGCGCCATCGTCATCGATGGCGACCTCACCCAGATCCTGCGCGCCAACTTCCACCTCAATCCCGATCCCTCGCTCGCCACGAGTGAGACGGGCATGCGTCACCGTACTGCCGCTCGCATGTCGGTGCTCACCGATGCCATCGTGATCTCGGTCTCGGCCCGTCGTGCCGTCGTTAACGTGTACGTCCACGGTAAGAGCTACGAGATTCAGCCTGTCACCACCATCATGAGCTCGGTCAACCAGCTCGTCGCCACGCTTCAGACCACCCGTCAGTCGCTCGACCGCTCCCTGCTGCGTCTGACGGCCCTCGAGCTCGATGACTACGTTACGCTCGCCGACATCACCGGCATTTTCTCGAGTTTCGAGATCATGCAACAGGCAAAGACCGAGCTTAAGGATTGTATCGTCAAGCTGGGCAACCAGGGCAAGCTCGTGCAGATGCAGCTCGAGCAGCTCGCTGGCTCCAGCATGGATACCGAATACGACCTGATGATCCGCGACTATGCGAGCGATTCCTCCGAGGCAAACGCCGAGAAGATTCGCGCCGAGCTTAGCCGCATGACGCCTAAGGACTTGTCCGACCCACAGCATGTGGCGGCGGTTCTGGGTTACGACGACCTGGACGAGGACTCCGTCATGACGCCGCTGGGCCTGCGTACGCTTTCGCGCGTGTCCGTCGTGCGCGACGGCGTGGCCGAGAAGATCGTCGACGAGTACGGCTCGCTGCAGGAACTCATGGACGACATCAGCGAGGATCCGGAGCGCTTGGGCGACTTTGGCGTCAACAACCCTGCCATTCTTGCGGACTCGCTGTACCGCATGAAGGGCACCAAACAGGGGAACGCATAATGGCGCCCGTATGCGCCGTGGTCGTTGCCGGTGGCAGCGGCCAGCGCTTTGGTAACCCCGGTGGCAAGCAACTCGTCAATGTAGCGGGCCGTCCCCTTATGAGTTGGTCCATCCGCGCGTTTGATCGGAGCGATAAGGTCGGCCATATCGTGGTGGTTTGCCCTGCCGAGCGCCGTGCCGAGATGCGCCGCTTGGCCATCGACCCGTTTGACTATGACACGCCCATCAGCTTTGCTGACGCCGGCGATACCCGTCAGGATTCCACCCGCGCCGGCGTGCACGCGGTGCCGGCGGGCTTTGAATACGTCGCCATCCACGACGGCGCCCGTCCGCTCATTACGACCGAGGCCATCGATCATGCGATTGACGTGCTCGTGAGCGACCGTGCCCTCGACGGTGTCGTGTGCGGCCAGCCCGCAATCGACACGCTCAAGATTGTCGATGGCGATAATATCGTCGAGACGCCGCCGCGCGAGCTGTACTGGGCCGCGCAGACGCCGCAGATCTTTAGTGTCGACGTCATGAAACGCGCCCATGCCGCGGCGATTGCTGAGGGCTTTATCGGCACCGACGATTCGTCGCTGGTCGAGCGTATGGGCGGGCGTGTCCGCTGCGTCCAGAGCCCGCGCGATAACCTTAAGGTGACGGTGCCCGAGGACCTGCGTCCCGTAACCGCGATTCTGCTCGGTCGCATGGCCGAGGGAGAGGACCTTCCCCATGTTCAGTAACCTGCGCATTGGCCATGGCTACGACGTCCACCGTTTGGTGGAGGGGCGTCGATGTATCATCGGCGGGGTTGACATTCCCTACGAGCGCGGTCTGCTGGGACACTCGGATGCCGATGTACTCGCGCATGCGCTGGCCGACGCCATTCTGGGCGCCTGCCGCGGGGGAGACATTGGCAAGCTGTTCCCCGATACCGACCCTGCCTACGAGGGTGCCGACTCGATGGTGCTGCTTGCCCGTGTGATGGACTATGCGCGCGAGCTGGGCTTTGAGTTTGTCGATGCCGACTGCACCATTGCCTGCCAGCAGCCCAAGATCACCCCGCACCGCGATGCCATGCGCGCCAACCTCGCCCATGCTCTGGGCGTTGACGTCGAAAATGTGGGCGTCGCCGCCACCACGACCGAAAAACTCGGTTGGGAAGGTCAAGGCGAGGGAATTGGCGCCTGGGCCGTCTGCCTGCTACAGAAAACCGTTAAGGAGTAACGAATGCGTATCTACAACAGCGCTACCCATAAAAAGGAAGAGTTCCAGCCCATCGAGTCCGGCAAGGTCCGCATGTACGTGTGCGGCCCCACGGTCTACGACAACATCCACATCGGCAACGCCCGTACGTTCATCAGCTTTGACGTGATCCGCCGTTGGCTCATCGCGAGCGGCTACGAGGTCACGTTCGCCCAGAACCTCACCGATGTCGATGACAAGATCATCAAGCGCGCCAACGAGCAGGGCCGTACGGCCGCCGAGGTCGCGACGGAGTTCTCGGATAAGTTTATTGGCGTTATGCGTGCCGCCAACGTGCTCGATCCCGATGTGCGCCCCCGCGCCACCAAGGAGATCGGCCCCATGATCGCCATGATCAAGACGCTTATCGAGCAGGGCCATGCCTATGCCGCCGATAACGGCGACGTGTACTTTGCCGTGCGCAGCGATCCCAACTACGGCCAAGTCTCGGGCCGCAACATCGACGGCCTCATGGTGGGTGCGCGCATCGAGGAGAACGAGGACAAGAACGACCCGCTCGACTTTGCCCTGTGGAAGGCCGCCAAGCCTGGCGAGCCCAGCTGGCCGAGCCCCTGGGGCGAGGGCCGTCCCGGTTGGCACACCGAGTGCGCCGCCATGGTGCACCGCTACCTGGGCACCCCGATTGACATCCACGGCGGCGGCTCCGACCTTGCCTTCCCGCATCACGAGAACGAGTGCGCCCAGGCCACCTGCGCCTGGCACCAGGGCTTCTCCAACACCTGGATGCACACGGGCATGCTGCTGGTAGACGGCGAGAAGATGTCCAAGTCGCTCGGAAACTTCTTTACGCTGGCCGAGGTGCTCGAGCAGCACTCTGCCGCGGCCCTGCGCCTGCTGATGCTGCAGACGAGCTATCGCTCGCCGCTCGACTTTTCTTGGGAGCGCCTGGAGGGTGCCGAGAACTCGCTCACGCGTATCGCCGGTACGGTCGAGAACCTGCGCTGGGCCGCGAACCATGCGACGGCCGATGCCGATGAGGCAGCATCCGAGGCGTTTGCCGCCAAGGCCGCCGAGACCCGCGCCGCCTTTAAGGAGTGCATGGACGACGACTTTAACACCGCCGGTGCCATGGGTGCTGTCTTTGGCTTTGTCACCGAGTGCAACCAGTACCTGGAGCAGGCGGGTGACGCTGCCGACAAAGCCGCTGCCCTTGCCGCCGCCGATACGCTGGCCGAGCTACTCGATACGTTTGGCGTCGAGCTTCCCGAGCCCAAGGTCGAGCTGCCGCTGGGCCTGCTGGGCGTTGCCGCCGGTCTGGTCGCCTACACGGGCGACGACGTGGACGAGGCCGCTGCCAAGATTCTCGAGGCCCGCGCCGAGGCCCGTGCCGCCAAGAACTGGGATTTGGCCGATGCCATCCGCGATCAGCTCAAGGACCTCGGGCTGACGATTGAAGATACCGCCGCCGGCACTCGTATCAAATCTCTCTAATCCCCGCGGGTTTCCCAAGCACCCGACCTTGCCGTTCAAACCGTCGCTCGCGTACTCAAGTACGCGTCGCTCCTCTTTCACGGCAATCTCGGGCACTTGGAAAACCCGTACCGACCGCCCGAATTAATATTCATGGGCGGTCGTTTATTTTGTTTCGTTTGATAGTTGTATTTAGGAGGTCGCTTTATGGCCGACAATCGCAAGCGTGCGCCTCGTGGCGGCAAGCAGGCTGCTTCTGGCTCGCGTCCGATTCGCCGCAATGACCGCGCTGCCGCTCCCAAGGGCCAACGCGATCGCACCCAGGCCGCACGTCCGCAGCGTGATCGCAACCGCGACGCTGTCCAAGCTCCCAAGGGCGAGTTTATCGAAGGTCGTCGTGCTGCCGCCGAGGCGCTACGCACTGGTTTTCCCATCAAGTGCGCGCTCGTTGCCGAGGGCGGGGAGCGCGATGCCGCCTTGTCGCGCCTGGTCGACGACCTCAACGCCGCGGGCGTCCGCATTAAGTTCGTTCCACGCGCGCAGCTCGACGCACTGTCGAGCCATGGCGCTCACCAGGGCATCGCGCTCGAGGTTGGCAACTTCCCCTATGCCGATGTCGCCGATATTCTCGACCGCGCAGGCGAGGGCCCGGCACTTGTCGTGGTGCTCGACCACGTGACTGACGACGGCAACTTTGGCGCCATCGTGCGCTCCGCCGAGGTTGTGGGCGCGGCCGGCGTCATCATCGCCAACAAGCGTGCCGCCGGCGTGACCGTGGGCAGCTACAAGACCTCGGCCGGTGCTGTCATGCATCTGCCTATCGCGCAGGTTCCCAATATTGCCCGTGCACTCGATGACCTCAAGGCCGCTGGTTTTTGGGTGGGCGGTGCTTCCGAGCACGCCGAGGGCAGTTGCTGGGATGCTCCCTTCAAAGGTCGCGTGGCGCTCGTCATGGGCTCCGAGGG
>CATXXF010000041.1 GCA_958403395.1 uncultured Collinsella sp. | reverse complement strand
GTGCGGAACTCGCGATAAATCTCACTGGCCGCGCCCGGCCCCCCCCTGTGGGCGAGCAAGCTGCGGAAACTCGGTCGGTCCAGAGCAATGTCGTGCGAACGTAATTCTGGCTGAGTTTTTGTTCGCTTGGTTGATCTAGTTGATGGGGTCTATCTATACCCTTTTGTAAGTTGCGGTGAAATAGGGACTGATTTTGGAGTTGAATCGTTTAAACAGTCCCTATTTCACCGCAACTTATGGGAGGGATAGAAAAAAGGCGAAGGCCCTCTCCAGGGCCTCCGCCTTAGTTACAGGGGGCGATGGTATTCGCGTACCGTGGAATTAGACCAGACGGGCGTTGATCGTCTTGGCGATCTCGGCGGCGTCGGTGGAACCCTTGACGGTGGCACGGAAGTCCTCGTCCATGAGCGCCTCGGCGACCTTGGACAGGATCTTGAGGTGCGTAGTGCCGGCCTGGGCACCGGGGATGAGCAGGGCGATGGCCACGTTGACGGGAGCGCCGTCCATGGTGTCCCAACCGGTCACGCCGGACTCGTCCTTGACGACGATGACGGCAGCCTCGGTAATGGCGTCGGACTTGGCATGCGGGATGGCGAAGCCCTCCATCATGCCCGTGGTGCCCTCGGCCTCGCGGGCCAGGAAGGCGTTCATCACGGCGTCGGCGTCGCCGGCGATACCGGCCTTGACGGCCTGGTTGGAGACAAAGCTCAGAGCCTCGTCACGAGAAGCGAAGTCCTCGGCGACAAAGACATTCTCGACCTTCACGAAGTCGGCAGCCTCGGCCTTGGGGGCCTCGACGGCAGCGGCCTTGGGGGCCTCAACGGGCTTGGCTGCAGGAGCGGCCTTCTGGTTCTTCTCGAAGTCGTACTTCTTGAAGGCCACGAACAGGATGCCACCGACCACGGCGCCGATGAGGATCGCGAGGACCCAAAGCGGACCGTTCTCGACAACGGGCAGGACCAGGAAGCCACCGTGAGGCGCCGGATCGTGAACGTTGAACATAATGGTCAGGATCGAAGCGATAGAGGAACCGAGCATCATGATGGGCATGACGGGCCAGATGTTCTTGGTCATGAACGGAATGGCGCCCTCGGTGATGTGGGTGCAACCAAGGATGAGGTTGACGACACCGGCGTCGTGATCCTCCTGGCTGAAGTACTTCTTGCCGACAACGACGGCAAAGGTGGTGATCAGCGGCGGAACGATGCAGGCGGCGGAGACGGCAGCCATGAAGTTGGTGCCGAAGTTGTAAGTATCGGTGCCAACACCGGCGGCCAGTGCCTCGGTGAGCATAGCGGTACCGGTAACGTAAGCAGCCTTGTTGACCGGGCCGCCCATGTCAAAGGCGCACATGCAGCCGATGGCAAGACCCAGGACAACGGCGCCAGAGGCGGACAGGCCCTTGAGGAAGTCCATCATGGCGGTGTTGATGGCAGCCATGGGGCCGGAAATGCCGAGCATGACCAGACCGACGATGGCGGTCGAGAACAGCGGGTACAGGAAGATAGCCTTGAGGCCGTCCAGGTTCTTGGGCAGACCGGCAAAGACCTTCTCGAGCAGCAGGATGACATAACCGGCGAGGAAGCCACCGACGATGCCGCCCAGGAAGCCGAAGCCCACGCCGGCGCCACCGGCGTCGATCATGCCGGTCTCGGCGTTAACAGGCAGGCCCTGGATGGCGATCATACCGGCAACAAAGCCGGGGACGAGCGCCGGGCGCTTGCCGATGGACTCGGCGATGTAGGCGGATAGCACCGGAACCATGAGGTTCATGGCGATGCCGCCGATGATCTTGAGCATCGCAGCAAAGCTGTTGTAGTCAGACGCCGTCGAATCGAAGGACGTAATGCCCCACAGGAACGAAACGGCAGTCAGAACACCACCGGCAACGACGAAGACCAGCATGTGGCTGACGCCGTTCATGAGGTGCTTGTAGATGATGTGGCCGATGGACTCCTTCTCCTCGACCTCGTCCTCGACATCGGCAGCGGCTGCAACCGTGCTGTCGCCCTTGGCGGCGAGCGCGCGGTCAATCAGCTTACCGGCGGCCTCAACGGACAGGGCCTTGGAAACACCAACGGAAACCATGGGCTTACCGGCGAAACGCTCAGCCTGGACATCCTTGTCTGCTGCGACGACGACGGCCTTGGCACCAGCGATCTCACTCTTGGTGAGCTCGTTCTCGACACCGACCTGGCCATGAGTCTCGACCTTAATGGTCAGACCGCGCTCGGCAGCTGCCTTCTCCAGCGCCTCCTTCGCCATGAAGGTGTGCGCAATGCCGGTCGGGCAACCGGTCGCGGCGATGATGTCAAACTTAGCCATGTGTCCCTCCTTCTTGAGTACAGCGCCCGCGGGCGCTCCCCTACACGCGCTTCGATGCGCGTTTTTCCACAACTGAAAGATACCAACCTACCGTCCGCGTGAGAAGAGCCAAGGTGCAAATCTCCGGTGAAAGGTTCTTTCATAACCGTAAACGGTAGATGAAAGTTTACCATCAACACTTGAAACGGCAAGGTGTATCTTGTAATTGAAAATGCCCGTATACTATGGCATTGCAAATCAAGCTAGATTTTCATGCCAACCAGGAGCCATCCATGATCGATAGTAGCAAGAGCGCACTTTCCCTCATTAGTACCCATCAGGGATACAGCGAGTCCGAGCAGCGCATTGTCGACTATATATTGGAGCACCAGTCCGAGGCGCCACGTCTGACGGCCGCCCAACTTTCGCGTGCCGCTGCCACGTCCGAGGCGACCGTTTCGCGCTTCTGCCGCAAGCTGGGCTTTGGTAGCTTCCGCAGCTTTCAGTTTTCGTTGGCGAGGGATTTGGAAAGCCAGCGCAACGAGGGCCTGACCGACGAGGTCTCGCTCGACAATATGGAGCAGAGCCTCAAGAACATCCTGGCTGCCAAGGTGAGCGAGCTTAATGCGACCATCGACGGGATCGACCACGATACGCTGGCGGCTGTTGTGCATGCCCTTAAGCATGCAGGGGTTATTGAGTTTGCAGCTGTGGGCAATACGAACGCGGTCGCGCTCGATGCGACGTTTAAGTTTTCGCAGCTGGGCCTGCGCTGCATGGCGAGCACCATTAGCGAGACATCAATCGGCTTTGCGCTCACGTTACGCCCGGGTGACGTCATCGTGCTAATCTCAAACTCTGGCAAATCGCGCCGACTGAATCGCATGGCAAAAGCGGCTCGCAACTGCGGCGCAACCGTAGTCGTCATCAGCAGTGACAGCAAATCCCCACTTGCGCGCCTCGCCGACTACACCTTTAATACCGTCAATCACGAAGCGTTGCTGACAACGGGTGACTTCGCGTTCTCCAAGATCAGCGCCACGATGATCATCGAAGTCATCTACAACTTCCTGCTGCCCGAGATTAAAGACGCGCGTGAGCATATCAGCTACTACGAGGAGCTCATCCAGCCGGATAAGGTCGTGGAGTAGACATTTTGGGAGCCGATAAACGCCACTCGCCACGAAACCGGCCTATCTACTACGTTTTATCCGTATGGACCAACCACATACCGAAAATAGAGAAAACCGCAGGCGTTCTACCTGCGGTTTTCTTTTTGCAATTCTTGACGTGGTTGCCGATAGCCTATCAAACGTAGTAGATGGGCCGGTTTCGTGGCGGCAGGGTCGGACATGCATGTGGCGGCTCGGCCTAAGCACGCGCTTCTTCGAGCATCTGCTTTGCGTGGGCCAAGCTTGCCTCGGATTGATCGCCGCTCAGCATACGGGCGATCTCTGCGGTGCGGGCATCGCCGGTCACCTCGTCCAGATGCGTTTGAGGAACGTCGCCGGGCTCTTTACTGACCACGTAATGCTTGTCGGCCATGACGGCGACCTGCGCCAGGTGCGTTACGACAATGACCTGATGCGTGGCGGCAAGATCGGCCAGTACACCGGCCAGCGCACGGGCGGTGGAGCCGCCGACACCGGCATCGACCTCGTCGAACACCAGGGTATCCACACCATCCGCGTTGCCAAGGACAACCTTGCTCGCCAGCATAACGCGGCTCAGCTCGCCGCCCGACGCAATGCGGCGCAGGGGGCGCGGCGTCAATCCGGCACCGCTGCGATACAAAAGCTCATAGCTTGAAGGCCCCGCCGGTGTCCACTCGGCACGCGGAAGATCGCGCGACTCCCAGACGAGCTCGGCGCCGCCCATCTCCAGGCGCGCCATCTGACGGCCAACCTCGTGACAAAAGCGCGGGGCAGCGGTGTTCCGCGCGCGCTTAAGCGCCTTGGCGGCAGCAAAGAGCTCGCGTTCAGCCGCACCAAGCGCTTCGCGCGCCTTCTTGATTTGCTCATCACCATCGTCTACCAGCGACAACAGCTCTTGCGAGCGATCGCGCATGGCAAACACGTCGTCCATGGTGGGACCCCACTGACGCAGCAGGCCCTTGAGGTCGGAATACCGCTCGCGCATGCGAGCGAGCTCGCGAGGGTCAAACGCAACGCCATCGCGATAAGCACGCAGCTCATTGGCGCAATCCTCGAGTGAGATGCAGGCATCCGAAAGTGCGTCGGCGATGTCACCGAGCTTGCGGTCAACGGTCGCCATGCGTGAAAGCTCAGCCACGGCGCCATTCACGGCATCGAGCGCTCCCCCTTCGGCAGCAAGCGATGCATGGGCCTCGTTGGCCGTCGCCACCAAGACCTCGGCGTGCTCCGAGCGCGGCAGCAGCTCCTCGAGTTCCTCGTACTCACCTGGCTTGGGGTCGACCTCGGCGATACGCTCGAGGGCAAAACGCGCTTCCTCGACGCGACTCCCCTGCGCGCGTGAAGCTTCCTCCACACGGCGAAGCTCCTTGGCGGCCGCTCGCGAAGCCTTAAAGCAGGTGCGATACTTCTCGAGCGCCTCAAGCGCCGCGCGCCCAGCCCAGGCATCGACCATGGCAACATGATGCGCCGGGTCGAGCAGACGCTGATGCTCGTGCTGGCCGCACAGATCCATCATCACGCCGACGCGCTCCGAAAGCTCACGCACGCTGGCGATGCGGCCGTCAATTTTTACGCGGCTGCGGCCCTCGGCAGAAAGGCTGCGCTGTACGGTAAAGCCCTCCGTGTCGTGCGGGCCGTCGAACAGACGCGCCTCGACGCTGGCAAGCACCTCGCCCTCGCGAACTGTCGACGAATCGGCGCGCTCGCCCAAAATGAGCTTGAGCGCCGAGAGCAGCGCGGTCTTACCGGCACCGGTCTCGCCGGTCAGAACCGTTAGACCAGCGCTCGGAACCAACGTCGCCTCGCGAATGAGAGCAATGTTAGAAACCTGCAGCTCATCGATCATGACGCACTCCATAGAACACGCGGCTCACCGAGTTATAGAAGCTCTCGGGACCGTAATCGAGCAGCAGCACATCGCCGGGACCGCGACGCACAGCCACGCTCTCGACCGTGCCGTCGCAGGTAATAAACTGTCCGTCGATGGCGATGGCCGGAACGCTTGGGCGATCATCGGACATAAAGATTTCGACAACATCGCTCGGCGAGGTCAAGAAGGCGCGAGCTTGAATGGTATGCGGAGCAATCGGTACACAGACCATGCCCGTGTAATCGGGGCTGACGATAGGGCCGCCGGCGCTCAGCGCATAGCCGGTGGAGCCGGTCGCCGTCGACACGACGACACCGTCACCGCGCAGGCGATCGATATGATGGCCGGACACCGTGATGTCAAACTCGACCATATCGGACAGGGGCCCGCGCGTAAGCGCCATGTCGTTGAGGGCGAACGAACGCACGACATCCTTCGTGCCGTCATCACGCACCGAGACGATATCCGCGGCGATGGTGGCGCGGCGGCTCACGTGGAGCTCACCGGACAGGGCATCGCTCACAACCTGCAAAATATCGCGTTCCTCGGGACTGGCCGCCGTCAAAAAGCCCAGGTGACCATAGGAAAGCCCCAAAATGGGAATCTCACGGTAATTGAGGATACGGGCGGCGCGCAGCAACGTGCCGTCGCCGCCGAGCGTAATGACCAGGTCGGCATCGTCAACATCGGGCGTGCTCTGAATCTTGGAGCGCTGGTCGGCAGTCCATGCGACCTCATAGCCTTGGCGCGAAAGCCAAAGCTCGAGCATCAGGCCGCTCTCGACCGCCTCTTGCTTGTAGTAATTGGGGACCAGAAAGACCTTCATAGCGTTGCCGCTTTCTCGCTCAAAGCCGATACCTGGGATTGCAGCTCATCTTCGGCGCGCTCGCCAGGGGCAAACCTCGTGCCGTACAGGAAAAACTCAACGTTGCCCTTGGCGCCATGGATGGGCGACACGCACACGTCGACCGGGAACAAGCCCTTTGCGGCGAACAGCTCAATCGCCGCCACGAGTGTGTCAACACGCACAGCGGGATCCGTCACGATACCGCCCTCGCCCACCAGAGCAGCCGGAGCCTCAAACTGCGGCTTTACGAGCGTGCAAAACGAACCCGAAGGTTTCAGGCACGCCAGCACGGCATCGATGATATTCGCGATACTCGTAAACGACACATCGCACACGGCCAGGTCGATAGCGTCACCGTAGCCGAGCTCGGGCAACTGCATCACATTCGTGCGCTCGTGGAGCGTCACGCGATCGTCTTGGCGCAGCGACCAATCAAACTGAGCGCGACCCACATCGACCGAAACGACCGTGGCGGCCCCGCGCTTAAGCAGGCAATCGGTAAAGCCGCCGGTAGAGCAGCCTACGTCCAAGCAGACAAGGTCCGTCGGATCAATCCCAAACGCATCGAGCGCGCCCTCGAGCTTGAGCCCGCCGCGCCCAACATACGGGATGCGCCCCTTAACGTGCAGTGGCAGGCCCGGCGTCACCTTGAGCCCCGGGGAGGTCAAACGCTCACCGCCACTCGAGACCAAGCCAGCCATAAGAGTGCGAAGGGCATCCGCGCGATCGGCGCAGATGCCCTGTGAAATCAGTTCGTCATCAAGACGCACGCGTTTCATGAATGCCATCAACCATTCGTATCCGGAGATGCGGCCTAGCTATCCTGGGATTCGTTTGCCGCATCCTCATCGTATTCCTGCTCGAGCTTGTCGGCCTCACGCGGCGTCAGCTCAAACTTATCGACCATGTCGACCGCACGGGAGCCCAGCTCAATCGCCTCGTCAAACAGATCGAGCGAACGCTCCAAGGACGTATCCTTAGAGCGAACGGTAGCTATGATCTGGTCCAAGCGGTCCGAAATCTCGTCGAAGTTGCGGACGGAACCCTCTGGCATGGCTACTCCTCGACGGTACCGGTCTCGGCCTCGGCGACCTCAGCGTCCTCGTCGAGAACGCCGGCCTCGGCCTGAGCAACCGCAACCTTTGCGGCAGCCTCGGCAGCCTGTGCCTCCTCGCGAGCACTATCTTCGGCCAGCAGCTCCTGGTACAGGTCCTCGCCCGGCAGCTCCTCGCTGCGAGCGATCTTACCCAGCACGCCGTTGACGAACGACGCGGACTGGTCGGTGCCATAGGCCTTGGCAAGCTCGACGGCCTCGTTGATCACGATGGCGTCCGAGACCTCCTCGTCAGTGAGGAAACGCATCTCGTAAACGGCGATACGCAGCAGGTTGCGGTCGGCGCCGGGCATGCGCATAAGATCCCAGTTCTTGGCAACAGAACGCAGGGCGCAGTCGATGCGGTCGATATGCTCGTAGGCACCGCGGCACAGCTCCAGCGCATAGGGATCGAGGGGACCCTTCGAGATCAGGAAATCACCCTCGAGGACGCGCTCGAGCGGGCTGTCCGTGGCCTCGGCCTGGAACAGCAGCTGCAGCGCCTGACTGCGGGCAAGCGTACGCCCGCGATAAACCTTAAGGCTCAAAGGTTACTCCTTGGGGAAAACGAGGCCGTCGATGCAAACGTCAACGCGCTCGACCTCAACGCCAACCTGGGCATCGATGGCGGCGACCACGGCAGCGCGAACGGCCTCGGCGAGTTTCTTGAACGGATAGCCAAAGAAAACCACGACACGCACGGTGAGTGCGAGCTTGTCGCCAACGACCTCGGCCTCGACCGCCGGCTCGGAAGCCGGGGCCTTGGACGAGAGCATCATGGAGACAAGATTAGTGGCAAGGTCCTTGACGCCAACGGAGGCGATGCCCTCGACATCGGACACGGCGCGCGAGACGATGGCGGTCAGAACATCGGGCGAAATGCCGATGCCGTCAATCTTGATTTCCTGGGGCATGAGTCCTCCTAGAAGAGTTGGTTGCTAGACGCGGGAGACGAACTTGCCGTCGCGGGTGTCAACCTTGATGACCTCGCCCTCGTTGAGGTACATGGGGACCTGGATGACAGCGCCGGTGTCAATCGTGGCCGGCTTGGTGGAACCCTGGACGGTGTCGCCCTTAAAGCCCGGGTCGGTTTGGACGATGGTGGTCTCGATGAACATCGGCGGAGTCACGCCCATGAGCTCATCGTCGGCGAAGAGCAGCTGGCAGATGTCGTTCTCGCGCAGCCACTTGGAGTTCTCGCCCACCATGTCCTCGGGAACGGGAACCTGCTCATAGGTCTCGTTGTCCATGAAGATGTAGTCGGCGCCATCGTTGTAGAGGTACTGGAACTCACGGGTGGTGAGCATGACGCTCTCGAACTTGGTGCCGGCGTTGCAGGTGTTCTCGACGACACGGCCGCTCTTGATGTCGCGGGTCTTGTAGCGCACAAACGCGCCGCCCTTGCCCGGCTTGACATGCTGGAACTCGACGATGGTGTAGACCTTGTCCTTGATGCGGAGACCGAGGCCGTTCTTGAAGTCGGCGGTAGAAATGGTAGGCATAGCGACCTTTCTTGTTATGGGCAGAACGCACAAGCGTCCAAATTACATACGATAGAAATTATACACTTGCAGGCGGCGCCTGCGGCGAGCGCATAAAAAGAGAACGCGGGGCGTCCGAATCGATCCGGACGCCCCGCCCCAAAAATCTATCGAAATGGGCTAGCAATCGATGACGTGCAGGTCGTGCGGGGTCGTGGTGAAGGGCTCATATCCGTTCTCGGTGACGACGCCGTAGTCCTCCAGGCGCACGCCGCCCACGCCGGGCAGGTAGACGCCGGGCTCCATGGTGACAACCGAGCCGATCTCGATGGTGTTCTTACTGCGGTTGAAGTTGGGCAGCTCGTGGATGTCGATACCGACGCCGTGGCCCAGACCATGGTTGTAGTAATCGCCATAGCCGGCATCGCCGATGATCTTCTTGGAAAGCTTGAAAATGTCGTTGCCCTCGACGCCCGGATGGATGGCGGCGACGCACTCCTCGTGCGTGCGGCGCACGAGTGCATACAGGTCGAGCTGCTCCTGGGTGGGCTCGCCCATCACGACAGTGCGCGTCATGTCGGAGCGGTAATCGCAATAGCCCGCGCCATAATCCATGAGAACGAAATCGCCCTTCTCGATCACGCGGTCGCTCGGCACGGCATGCGGGTTGGCGGTGTTGGGACCGCTCGCCACGATGGAGCCGAAGGCAAGGCTGTCTGCGCCGTTGGCGAACATAAAGTTCTCGAGCTCGTTACGAACCTGCTTCTCGGTCATGCCAGGCTTAATAAAGCCGAGCATGTGCTGGAAGGCGGCGTCGGTGATCGACTGTGCGTGGCGCATAAGCTCGATCTCCTCGGCATCCTTGATGGCGCGCATCTTGCGGATGTCGTCGTGCATCAGCGGCAGCATGCAGGCGACGGAACGGTCCTCCAGGCCGCGCTGAATACCCTGGTAGAAGTTAATCTGCATATCGTCCTCGACAGCACAGACACGGCACTTGTTAGCCGCAATCTTGCCGGCGACCCAGCCGGGGATGGTACCCTCGTCCATGTCGTAAACCCAGGGGCTGCCGGCGGGCGTGTTCTCCTCAAAGCTGTTGAGGTAGCGCGAGTCGGTATGGAACAGGCACTGGTCGGCCGTAATAAACGCAGCGTGCGGGAATTCAAAGGTGTAATCGAAAACGCCCTTCACGCCCGTAAGCCAACGAAGGTTGGCCTCGTCGCGCACCACGATGGCGTCGTAGCCACGCTCGGCCATCAGGGCACGGACACGCTCGATACGACCGGCAGGACCGGCAGCAAACTCAGACATGCAGATTCCTTTCTTGTTGTCTCAAAAAGTGCGGGACGGGTCTCAACCGAACGACGGAATCGCATGCGATCCGCAACCGATTGGAAACCCGCCCCTCAACATGATACGAAAGACGATGGATGTCAATAAAACTTAGAGAAGTTCTTTGCGAGAAGCCAAGTAGGCGTGAGCATGGCGCTCAAGAACCTCGTCCTCAACGCACGTTAGACGAATAGCGCCGAGTGCCGCGGGCAGCGGCAACATACTGCGGTTCGAGCGGACAAACTGCTGCCTGCGGAACTCCTCGATATATGCGGCAGGCTCCAGATCGAAGGCAAGTTCCTCGATACCAAAGTCCTCCAAGCAGTCATCGACCTCAAAGACGTAATCGATATCGAAGTCACAGGCATCATGTGCTAGGCGCGCCTCAAAGCGCATGCCCTCGGACAACAGCTGGTAGGCAGGGACCTGTGAAGCGGCATCGCCCAAGCAGGCGCGCAGGGTACGCTCCCCCGTCTTGCCAAAATCGAGCGCATGGCGAGCGCTCGGGTTCGTGGCCATCAGTACGTCCTTACGGGCAGTCTGAGACCATTGAACGGCATTGACGAGCGCAACCTCCTCGCCCGCGAGAATCTCGGGGACGGTCTCAGTAAACTGATTCCAGCGGGACTTACTGCTCGAAAGCATGGTGCCAACAAGTACCACAAAGCCGAGCTTGAGGTCCTCGGGGTCCGCCTCGCGAACAAGGTCGAGGTCACACACGACCAAGCCCGGTTCGGGACGGAACGCGATAGCGGGAAGTGCATTGGCCGACGAGGCGACGAGCGGCTTCATGGTCGTCGCGACCGTGAGCATGGCGTCGAAGGTCGTCGGCAACAGCGCGCACTCGGTTCGGCCGCACCACTGGTTTGCGCACCAGCTAACAACCGAGCAGGTTGCGGCATCGCCAACGGCGACAACCAGATCGTCGCAGGTAACGCCGTTGGCAGACAGGACGCCAAAGATAGCATCAGCATCGGCCAGCGTGGCACCAGCAGGCGAAACCTCGAGGACTAGCGGCGACACGGCAAAACCGGCGTCGACCAGCGCATGCCCGACGACCTCGCCAAAACGCTCTGACGTGGCAGTGCTCCAAACGACCATCGCGCGCTTAGGCTTGCCCACAGCCGAGGCAAACATGCGCGACAGCTCATCGAACGCGCCCAATCCGACGCGGACATCGACACTGCGGTTTTGGAAATTGATCAGTTGACGGCGAATCATAGCAGTCCACGCTCCAAAAGCATCTCGGCACAAAGGTAGGAAACGTCCTCGAAGGACTTGTTGCGAATATCAAGGGTAAGGTCGGCGGCCTGGCGATACAGCGGACGGCGATGCTCAAACAGGCGCGCAGCATGCTCAGGCGAACGGAAATCGGGGCGCGTGTCGGACCGACGAATCTGGCGAATCGAATCCTCGAAGTCGCCCTCGAGGTACACGCACGTACCCATTTCGTGCATCAGCTCAATATTCACCGGCGTCTCGACAATGCCGCCCCCGCACGAAACCAACAGGCTGCGCTCACTTTGGAGCGAACGGAGCGCCGAGGTCTCGAGCTCACGAAAACGATCCTCGCCCTCGGTCTCAAAAATCTCGGTTACCGACTTACCGCAACGGCGCACGACCAGTCGGTCGGTATCGATAAAACGCCGCTTGAACATAGTGCCGACGTTGCGCGCGAGCGTCGATTTGCCCGCGCCCAAAAAGCCGATAAAGAAGATATGGTCGCAGCCGTGTTTGATGTGCTGAGACATGACGAGACCTATTCCTCGCAGGGAAGGTCGCGCAGGGCCCGGCGCTCAAAGATACGGAAGATCTGCGTATACCACAGGTCCTGCGTCGCCTGCGGCTTTACCAGGATGGTATCGACGCCGGCGAAGTTGCCGCTCCACACGTCCGTGTAGAGCTGATCACCGATCAGCACCGCCTCGCCGGCTGTGGCGCCGAGGCGCTTAAGGCCTGCCTTGAGGGCAAACGGCGCCGGCTTCATGGCGTGGCTGATGGCCTCGAGTCCCAGCTCGCGCGCAGAGCTCATGACCTGGTCGCGATGCCAGTTGTTGGACACCATGCACAGCTTAAAGCCTTTGGCGCGGGCGGTGTCGAGCCAAGCGGAAACCGCGGCGGGAACCTGCTCGGTGTCGCGCGGCACCAAGGTGTTATCGCGATCGAGCAGAATGGCGCGTTTGCCGTCGGCCCACAGGGTATCAAGGTCGATGCGATCGACCGAGGCAACGTATCGTTTGGGGCTAAAAATCCTCATGCTAATTCCAAGACTGTTGATGCTCTTCGTAGGTTTGCGAGAAGTACTCCTCGTCCTGCGTAATGTAGAAATACAGGTCATCAGAGTCGGTCGGCTCAAGGGTGGCCTTGAGCGCCTCGAGAGACGGAGAGCAGATGGGCGTGGGCGGCAGGCCCTCATGCTTATAGGTGTTATACGGACTATCGCTCTGCAGGTCGTCGGCGGTAACCTCGCCACCGGTGACATACATCATAGTCGCATCGCTATTGAGATAGCGCAGGCCATCGAGCTTGCCGGCAAGGCGGTTGTAGAAAACCGAGGCCACATGCGCACGTTGATCGGCGTTGAGGCCCTCGCGCTCAACGATGGAGGCCAAGTTGACGATATCGTAGTCGGACATCTCCACACCGTAGCGTTCCTTGATCTTGGCTTCGCAGCTCGCAAAGTCAAGCGACTTGTACTCGGTCTTAAACTGATCGAGCATAGCGCGAATCACGCCATCGGCCGTCGGCGAATCACCCAACGAATAGGTCTTGGGGAACAAGAAACCCTCGAGCGAGTCGTTAGCGGCGCCCTTAAGGAAGCTATAGTCGTCCACGTAGTTGGAGGCCTTGGCCTGGTTGAGGAAGTCTTCCTTAGAGATGCTGTCGTAGGCCTGGGCCACACGGTCGGCGACTTGATCGACCGTCAGGCCCTCAGGGATAGTCAGCGCATTGGAGCCCGCGTTGGGGCCTTCCATGAGCTGCTGAACAACCTTGGTCGCATCCATGAGTGTGGTGAACGAATAATCACCAGGCTTGAGCGACATATCGGCGTTGAGCTTTTTCACCGCCGCATAATAATCCTTGGGATTTTCGACGATATGATTCTCGGAGAGAATCGAAGCGATGCTGTCACCCGAGGCACCATCGGGAATCGTGATAGTAACCTGCTGGCCTGCAACGACTTTCGCACCCTCACCGCCAAAGAAGCCCTTGACGGCTGGCACGACAAAAAAAACGATCGCGACAAGCGCAAGCACGGCAACAACGCCACCGATAATCATAGGCACCGGGGAGCTTTTCTTTTGAGCACCGCGACGAGCATGCGTGTTGTAGCTCGAGCGGGTCGCCGGAGCAACGCCATGCGAACCACGAGCGTGATGCGAATGCGATTGGGGGGCCTGCGTTCGCTGGGTAGGTGCCTGCTGCTTAAAGCGGGTGCCGCCTGCAGGCTGGGCCGTACGAGCAGTGGGCTGCTGAGCCGCGTGAGAAGCCGAATGCTGAACCGAACGAGCAGAAGGCTGCTGACCCGTCCGTTGAACAGGTTGGGCCGAACGAGAGAAGGACTGCGCCGGGCGCGCGGCAGGCTGAGCTGCGCGCTGCGTCGGCTGTGCCGGACGCTGGCCAGGCTGGGCAGGGCGCGACGCCGGCTGCTGTGTACGATTCGGCTGGCGCGGATCAGAAGCACTAGGCATGCGAAACCTCCTCGTTTTTACGATCGAGCCACGTCTGCAAAAACAGGCTGGCGGCAATCATGTCGATCTTGCCCCTCATCTGCTTTTCGTTGAGTCCCTGCTCGCGCAGGATACGCTTGGCCTCTTGCGAGGACAGACGCTCGTCCTCAAACTCCAACGGAAGATCGAGCTCGTCGGCAATCTTTTGCGCCACAGCGGCAACGCGCTCGGCCTGAGGGCCGGGCTCACCGGCCATGGTCAGGGGACGTCCGCTTATCAGGATGTCGGGCTCATAGTCCTCAACCAGGTAGCGGAACGTCTTGGCCATACCGGTGACCTCGGCAGCCGGAAGCACCTTGACAGGCATCGCCATCTTGCCATCACGGCTCGAGACGGCGATGCCAATCCTGGTCTCCCCTATGTCCAGCGCGAGCGCAACCACAGCGACTTCTTAGATTCTTAGGCGCCGAGCGCGGTCTTAGCGGCCGCGAGGGCATCGGCGATGCCGGCAGCATTCTTGCCACCGGCCTGGGCCATGCTGGGACGACCGCCACCGCGACCGTCAACCAGACCCGCGATCTGCTTGATCACGTTACCGGCGTGGAAACCGGCCTTCACAGCGTCATCGGAGCCGGCAGCGAGCAGGGCCGGAGTGCCCTTCTCAGTCACGCTGGCGACGACACAAGCGACAGGGCCGGCGACCTTCTGATGCACGGTATCCCATACGTTGCGCAGGTCGGCAGCCTCAAGGCCCTGGAGCTCAGCGACGACGAGCTTGTAGCCGCCGAGCTCGACAGCACCCTCGATGGCACTGGAAATGGCGTCGGAGGAGCCACCGGTCAGAGCCTTTTTGAGCTTGTTGGACGTCTCGCGCAGCTCGGCCTGCAGGTTCTCCACGCGGGCGGGAACCTCGTCGACGCGGCACTTGAGCGCAGCGGCGGCGGCGTCAACGAGCGCCAGGCGGTCGGCCATATAGTCGAGAGCACCCTTAGAGGTCACGGCCTCGATACGACGGACATTCGAGCCCGTAGAGGACTCGGAAATGATCTTGAACAGGCCAATCTCAGCAGTGTTGGCAGCGTGCGTGCCACCGCAGAGCTCGCGGGAGAACGGCTGGTCCTCGGCGCCCACGGAGACGACGCGGACGACATCGCCGTACTTCTCGCCAAACAGAGCGACAGCGCCGGCGGCCTTAGCCTCGTCGATGCCCATGACACGGGTCACGACCGGCTTGGAAGCGAAGATCTGCTGGTTAACCAGGTCCTCGACAGCCTTGAGCTGCTCGGAGGACAGAGCCTCGAAGTGCGTGAAGTCAAAGCGCAGGTGCTCGGGCGTCACCAGCGAACCAGCCTGGGAGACATGCTCGCCCAGGACGTGCTTAAGCGCGGCATCGAGCAGATGCGTGGCGGTGTGGTTGCGGCGCAGGAAGCCACGGCGCTCGGCGTCGAGCGCGGCGGTAACAGCGGCACCGACAGTCAGCGTGCCATCGGCAACGTGCGCGACGTGAGCATACAGGCCGTTGTGGTTCTTGGTGTCGGCAACGGTCAGAACAACGCCCTCGCCGGAAAGCTTGCCGGCATCGCCCTGCTGACCACCCATCTCGGCATAGAACGGGGTGCGGTCGAGCACAACCTCGACGTCCTCGCCGGCGGCAGCGGACTCGACGGACTCGCCGTTGCGCACGATGGCGACAACCTTGGCGCCCTCGATCACATCGTTGTCATAGCCGTCGAACTCGGTCGCAGCGACCTTGTCGGAAAGCTCAACCCACACGTCGTTGAAGCTGCCCCAGGCGTCGCCCTTGGCATTGGCGCGGGCGCGGGCCTTCTGGTCCTCCATGCAGGCAGTGAAGCCGTCCATGTCGACGTCGTGGCCAGCGGTGCCGGCGATCTCGACGGTCAGGTCGATGGGGAAACCAAAGGTGTCGTGAAGCTTAAAGGCAACGTCGCCCGGAAGCACAGCGCCCTCGGCAAGCGCTGCCAGGGCCTCGTCCAGGTAAACACGGCCGTTGTCGAGCGTCGTGGAGAAGCGCTCCTCCTCGGAGGCGACGATACCCTTGACGAGGGCGACGTTCTTGAACAGCTCGGGATAAGCCTCGCCCATCTGAGCGTTGACTTCGTCGATGAACTTGGTCAGGAAGGCGCCCTCGATGCCCAGCAGGCGACCGTGGAACACGGCACGACGGAGCAGGCGGCGAAGGACGTACTCGCGACCCTCGTTACCGGGAAGGATGCCGTCCGAGATCATAAAGTCGACGGCACGGGAGTGGTCGGCGATGATACGCAGGGAGCGGCTGGCGCCGGAGTAATCGTCGACGTCATAGGTCTTGCCGCTAATCTTCTCGCCCAGCTTGATGAGGTGCTGCATCAGATCGCCGTCGTAGTTGGCGGTCTTGTGCTGCATGATGGCGGCCATGCGCTCCAGGCCCATGCCCGTATCGAGGTTGCGGTGCGGCAGCTCCGGCATGGAGCCGTCCTCCTGGCGGTCATACTGGGTAAAGACGAGGTTCCAGAACTCCAGGAAGCGGTCGCAGTCGCAGCCGGGCTTGCAGTCGGGACTACCGCAGCCGACCTCCTCGCCCATGTCAAAGTAGATCTCGGAGCAGGGACCGCAGGGGCCAGTGGGGCCAGCGGCCCAGAAGTTGTCGTCCTCGCCCAGGCGGGAGATGTGGTCCTCGGCAACGCCCAGAGAACGCCACACGTCGTGGGTCTCGTCGTCCTCGGTAAAGACGGTAAAGTACAGGCGGTCGAGCGGCAGCTTGAACTCCTTGGTGATGAGCTCAAAGGCCCAGGCGCAAGCCTGCTGCTTGGAGACGCCGCCAAAGGAGAAGTCGCCGAGCATCTCAAAGAAGGACAGGTGACGGCCGTCCTCGCCGATGCAATCGATGTCGTTGGTGCGGACGCACTTCTGGCAGGAGATAGCGCCGATCTCCTTCATGGTCTTCTTGCCCTGGTAGTACTCCTTAAACTGGTTCATGCCGGCGTTGGCAAGCAGCAGCGAAGGATCGTCGGGGACGAGGGACGAAGAAGGATAGAGCTTAAGACCGCGCTCCTCAAAGAAGTTGAGGAACTTGGAGCGAATCTCGGCCGTAGTCATTGACGGGTAGTCAGCACTCATAGAGGGGATCTCCTCGGTTTCACATCGAAACAGTTCAAACGTAACGATATTACCATCCCACCGCGCAAGTGCAAAAAAGAGGGCCGCCAAACAGCGACCCTCCAGCGAAATTGCATGTTAGCACGTATGAATGTTAACCCGAATTACCCCGCTAGTTATCGTCATCGTCCATGGAGCCGTCGATACCGGTTTTGGTATCGTCGTCCGAGTTGGAGTCATCGTCCTTGGCAAAGGGGTTCTT
>CATXXF010000040.1 GCA_958403395.1 uncultured Collinsella sp. | reverse complement strand
GGGCATGAGCCACGAGCGGGCCAAAGTCGTTTTGCTCCATAAGCTCGCGCAGGGCCGCCACGTCATCCATGTCAAGGTCTTTTGCCTTGCCACCGCGCGGGTTGCGCGTAAAGAACGCAAAGGTATTGGCGCCAATGGACAACGCCGTCTCCCCCATCGCCCGATAGCCCTTCGTCGTCGAAAGATGGCACCCGATCGTCAGCATCTCCAACTCCCCCTCATCAGTTGCGGTGAAATACGGTCTATTGGTGCCCTATTTTGGCGCAAACAGACCGTATTCCACCGCAAGTTATAAAAGGGGCATCAGGGACAAAGGCCTCCAGGCATTCCAAGCGCTGGTGCCATGCCCCACGCCCTAAAGTTTCAAACGAATCGCATCGATGATGTGCGCACAGCGCTGTGTGGCGGCTAGGGACATGATGGGGCTTTCGAGTTTCCCCGCCTGAATGAGCTGCGTCGCATGCTGGATTTCGCCGTAGAAATCATCGACCTCAAACGGGGCATTTATTTCGAGCGTGCGCCCGTCGGAGTACTTCACATGGGCGAGCTCGGGGCGATGGAGACGCTCGATTTCCAACGAGCCCCGCTCACAGGCAATCGTTAAGCGGCTTTCATATGTTGCTTTGCCGTCGCACACCATATGAATGGGTATACCGCCGACGCTCATACGGATCTCGTCGGCCCAATCGACGCGGCCGCCTGATACGTCACGCCAGCGAACTTCACGGGATGAAACCTCGCACGCGCCCGCGAGCAAATCCTCAAACCAACCGACCGCATAGCAGCCCATGTCATATAGACAGCCGCCCTGCAACGAATCAAGCAGATAGCCCGAAGGAGGCTCGCCGTAATCGAGCTTTTGCACGCTTTCAATCGAGACAATACGGCCAAGCTCACCCGACGCAAGCAAGTCCTTCACGCGAGTGCGCATCGGGCAAAACCGATTCTTCATCGCCTCCATAAACAGCACGCCGCGCTCACGAGAGGTGGAGGCAATCGAGAGAGCCTCTTCCTCACTCAAAACGGCCGGCTTTTCGCACAGCACGGCCTTTCCGGCGCGCAGCGCGCGACAGGCCCAACGCGTATGCATGCCATGCGGAAGAGCCAAGTAGATTGCGTCGACATCGGGGTCGGCAATCAGCGCGTCATAAGCCGCATTGCCGTTATCGTCGACCGAGACATGGCCATGCGCAGCATCGATCGAAAACGCTCGGCAAAATTCCTCAACATGTGCAGGAGTGCGGCCGGCCGCAGCCACCAGCCGTGCCCCGTCGACCTTCTTGAGCGACGATGCAAATCGATGAGAAATGTGTCCGGCACCCAAAATGCCCCAACGAACCTCACGCAAATCATCACATGAATCCCGATGGCCCACGACAGCCCCCTTCAGTTGCGGTGAAATAGTTCCTGTTTGGCCCCTATTCTGCCGCAAACAGGAACTATTCCACCGCAAGTTATAAAAGGGTCATGAGGAGCGCGTTTTGCCGAAGGCCTTAAGCACCGCCGTCACGGGACCAGGCTGGAAACGTCGGCGCACATCGTCGAGACACTCGGGAATATCGATGTGCTGCGGGCAGTGCCGCGCGCATTTGCCGCATTTGACGCAATTGCTCACCAACTTGGGCTCGCTTGTGCGCACCGCGCTCGCCGTAAAGTATTGAGACAGCCCCGTAAACCAGCTGTGCGCATAGCTTGCGTTGTAGGCGGCAAAACATCCAGGGATATTGATGCCTTTAGGGCACGGCATGCAATAGCCGCATCCCGTGCAGGGCACGCGATTCGATTTTTCAAACTCCATCAACACGCGCGCAATCGTGTCGAGCTGGTTGGCCGTCATCGAATTCGGCAACGCGAGGTCTGCCAGTGACGAATTCTCGTCCACCTGCGCGGTATCGGTCATACCAGAAAGCAACATGGTCACCTGGGGATGATTCCACACCCACGAAAGACCCCAGGCGGCAGGAGTGCACAAATGCGGGTCGCGGGCACTATCGAGCACAGCGCGGGCCCGTGGCGGCAGCTTGCCCGCTAAACGCCCGCCCAGCAGCGGCTCCATCACAAACACCGCGAGACCTCGCTCGGCGGCGGCCATGAGCCCCGCCGTTCCCGCCTGATATCGCTCTCCAGCGTAGTTGTACTGGATCTGGCAAAAGTCCCACTCATACGCATCGAGCATCGTAAGGAAGTCCGCCGCGCTGCCGTGGTACGAAAAGCCTATCTGACGAATACGCCCTGCAGCCTTTTGCTGCGCGATCCAGTCCTCGATGCCCAACGCCACCACACGTTCCCACTGGGCGGGCGAGGTAATGTTATGCATGAGGTAATAGTCGATATGGTCGGTCTGCAGGCGGCGCAGCTGCTCGTCGAAAAACCGATCGAAATCCTCCGCGCATTTGCACGAAGCATGCGGCAGCTTGGTTGCGAGCAAAACCTGGTCGCGCAAGCCCAGGCGTTCAAGCGAAGCGCCCACGCAAGCCTCGTTGCCGGGATAGAGATAGGCCGTGTCCAGATAATTAATCCCCTGCTCCACCGCACGGGAGATGATGGCATCGGCCGTCTTCGCATCGGGGTGTCCCGGCGCACCGGGAAACCTCATGCAGCCCAGACCCAGAGCGGATATTCGGTTACCACTTTTGGGGTCAACACGGTATTGCACGGCCCCTCCCTTCGCCATCAGCGCCCCGGCAAGGCGAAACACAATGGTCACGCAGCCGAAACATCGTGGAATCGCAATCGAGAACGTATCGTAACGCAGCAGAAATCGAGCCGTCACGGCACCGCTTTAACATCAGCAAAAAGCCCGATGAAAGGAGCCGGGCATGACCACGCGCATGTCTTTGCGGTCTGCCCCGCGGCATAAGCGCACAGCGCAATAGTTTCTTTTTATAACAGCCGCCCCGCGCACCCACCAATCACCCTGGCAGCATACAATCCATCAGGCGCCCCCTTACGCGGGCGCCTTTTATATGGGGAGATGATTCACATGCAGATCAACAAGGTCACCTTTATCGGCAAGGGCGGCGTCGGCCTGCTCTACGGCAGCATGATTGCCAAGGCCCTCGGCAATGACGCCGTCCAATACGTTATGGATGACGCCCGTTTTGAGCGTCACGCGGGCGATGCGCTCACCGTCAACGGAAAGCCTTGCGATCTCACGTCCGTCCGTGCCAGCGAGGCAGCGCCCGCCGATCTGGTCATCCTGACGGTCAAGACCACCGGTCTCGACCAAGCACTCAAGACTATGGAGCGTGTCGTGGGGCCCAACACGCTCATCGCCTCGCTGTGCAACGGCATTACGAGCGAGCAAAAGATTGCCGAACGCTTTGGCTGGGAGCATACCGTTCTTGGTATCTGCCAGGGCATGGACGCCGTGTTCCTCAACGGCGCGCTCACCTTTACCAATGCGGGCGAAATCCGCTTTGGCGCGGCAGCGGGCACCAAGCCCGCAACCGTTACCGCCATCGACGAGCTCTATACGCGCTGCGGCATCGCCCATACCGTCGAGAGCGACATTGCGCACCGCATGTGGGCCAAACTCATGCTCAACGACGGCATCAACCAGACCTGCATGGCCTACGGCGGGACCTACGGAAGCGCCACGGAGCCGGGCTCCGAGCAGCGCCGCTGTTTTGTCTCCGCCATGCGCGAAACGCTTGCGGTCGCCAACGCCGAGGGCGTTGAACTGACCGAGGCAGACCTGACGCAAATGGTGCACCTCATCGAGGGAATCGACCCCGCCGGTATGCCCTCGATGGCTCAAGACCGCATCGCAAGGCGCAAAACCGAGGTTGATGAGTTCGCGGGCACCATCTGCCGCCTCGCAGCCAAACACGATATCCAGGCACCGCAAAACGAATGGCTCTATCGACGCATTCGCGATATCGAGAAAAGTTGGTAGCGCCGACGCGCCGCATTCAACAGCCTTAACAGCAAAGCCGCCGCAAGGAGCACTCCCCTTACGGCGGCCTTCATCTTCGTCTATGACCGGCGGCCGATCTCACAACAGTTAGCGTTGCGACCCCGGCACCTCGTCCTCATCGTCGCGGCAAAGAACCACGCCTGCGCTTCCCAGCAGCGTGGCCGCGATCAGCGCGCCGACCACGATAGGAGCAGCCCCGCATGTCCCCTGCATGCCCGCGACGAGCGCGGCCGTGGGACCAAGGCAGCCAAGCATCAACGCGACGGCGGCAACGGCAATATCTCGAGCATTCACAAGACCACTTCCTCCAAGAGAAAGACCTTATTTCTCAAGAACCAGTGTGCCCCGCATCCATACGCCCAGCGTACCGCCACGGTAAGGGCTCTGTTAACTCAAACGCATACATAGAACGGACGTCCTTACGTTGCCCTAAAGCTCGGTAAAGACGCCCGTCCGCCAAATATCCGTGATGCAGAAAAATTACCAACCGGTGTAGTAATCGGTGGTTCCGGCAGCACAGCCGGAGTCATAGACCTTGCAATCACCCTTGGAGCCCGTAAAGGTCGAGCCCTGGGCCATATCGCCCGCGGCAACAACGTAATAGCCGTCGGAATCGCGCCAGAAGCCCTCAGAATCCTGAGTCCATTCGCCCGTGCGATAGTGATAAAGCACATTGCTGCTGTAATAGGTCTCGCGGCGACCGTTGTAGTTATTGACACCCATAGAGCGCGTCAGGCCCGATCCGTTCGCGTAGGACGCGGCAGACGCGTAGGACGGAGTGTAACCGGCGTTGTAGTACGAAGCCTGGGCGGCCTCGGCAGCCTCCGCCTCGGCGGCAGCAACCTCGAGCGCTTCGCGCTTGGCATCCTCAAGTGCAGTGCGCAGCTCATCGAGCTCGGTCGACTTCGCGTCGACCTCCTCCATCGTCAAAAGACTGCCCGCACCGTCGATACAACTCTGCAGTACAGCGCGCTCGTCATCGGTGGCATAGTCACCGTACATGTTCATGATGATCTGAGCACGCATCTCAAGGGAATCGCGCTTGGCCTCCATCGAGGCGTTCCACTCCTGCATGGAGCCAAAGCCGTCGCTGCGATAGTCGACAGGCTGCACCAGCGTCGCCTCGGACGGCGTGGATCCAACCGTGTCGGACAGTGTTGCCGCGTGGGCATCAGTTGCACCGGCGCCCGCCAAAAGTGCCACGGTCAGAGCGGCGGAAAGGGCGGCGGCTTTCGGTTTTCGTGAATCGATCCTCATGTAGCTGGAAACCTCCGTAGTGCGTTTTTGCTGCGTTTGAGCTGCGTATGATTCGATCGCGCTGCATAGTACCCCGAGCAAATCGCGACCTGCGGTTTTACTCAAAAGGCGCACGTCAATTGCGTAAAACTCACATCCTCTCAACAGGAGTTTTCCACAACTCGAATGCATAAAGCATGTCAAAAACCCTGTTTTTGCGCCCTCTCTATGCAAAAAAGACGCCTGTGCAACCATTGTTCGCACAGGCGTCTTGAGCAGGCATTTTATGCAGTTATACCTATCGAGTCGCAAGGGGTCCTTGCACAAGTCGCCTTACTCGTCCAGCGCGGCGAAGGCCTGCTTCAGATCCCAAATGATATCCTCGGCGTTCTCGGTACCGATGGAAAGACGGATCGTGGAGGGCGTGATGTTCTGCTCGGCGAGCTCCTCGGCAGAGAGCTGCGAGTGCGTGGTAGTAGCCGGGTGCACGACGAGCGACTTGACGTCGGCCACGTTGGCGAGCAGTGAGAAGACCTGCAGATGATCGATGAACTTCCAAGCTGCCTCCTGGCCACCCTTAATCTCAAAGGTAAAGATCGAGGCACCACCGTTGGGGAAGTACTTCTGATAGAGCTCGTGATCGGGGTGCTCAGACAGGCTCGGGTGGTTCACCTTGGCAACGTGGCTGTCACCAACCAGGAACTCAACGACCTTCTTGGTGTTCTCGACATGACGGTCAACGCGCAGCGACAGAGTCTCGGTGCCCTGGAGCAGGACCCAGGCGTTGAACGGGCTGATGCAGGCGCCCTCGTCACGCAGCAAGATAGCGCGGACATAGGTCGCGAAGGCGGCGGGACCGGCAGCCTCGGCAAACGAGACGCCATGGTAGGAGGGGTTGGGCTCGGCGATCTGCGCATACTTGCCGCTCGCCTTCCAGTCAAAGTTGCCGCCATCGACAATCACGCCGCCCAGCGAGGTGCCGTGGCCGCCAATGAACTTAGTTGCGGAGTGAACAACGATGTTGGCGCCGTGCTCCAGCGGGCGGAACAGATACGGGGTGCCGAAGGTGTTGTCGACGACAACCGGTAAACCGTGCTTCTTGGCGATCTCGGAGATGGCGTCGATGTTGGGGATGTCGGAGTTGGGGTTGCCGAGCGTCTCGAGGTAGATGACCGTGGTGTTGTCCTTGATGGCGCCCTCGACCTCGTCCAGGTTGTGGGCATCGACGAAGGTGGTCTCGACGCCAAACTGGGAGAGCGTGTGCTCCAGCAGGTTGTAGGAACCGCCGTAGATGGTCTTCTGGGCAACCACATGGTCGCCGGCCTGAGCGAGCGCCTGCAGGGTATAGGTGATGGCGGCGGCACCAGAGGCGACGGCGAGGCCAGCAACGCCACCCTCGAGCGCGGCGATGCGATCCTCGAAGACGCCCTGGGTGGAGTTGGTCAGACGGCCGTAGATGTTACCGGCGTCGGCAAGACCAAAGCGGTCGGCGGCGTGCTGGGAGTTGCGGAACACATAGCTCGTGGTCTGGTAGATAGGCACGGCGCGGGAGTCGGATGCGGGATCGGCGCTCTCCTGGCCAACGTGCAGCTGCAGGGTATCGAAACCAAAAGTGTGCTCGGGGTTGTTGATGAACTGGCTCATGATGATCTCCTTGATCGAACAAAAGTAATAAGCGTAAGAGAAGTAAGTCGCTGTCTCCTGATCACGCCGACGGGCGCAAGCAGGAGCCCGGCATTCGTCTTGGTAAGCAATTCATATGCGGGCCTCCTTTCGCATCCCGGTTCCGTGGTTGGCTTAATTACCTACCGCCTTTGTGTGTTTTGAATAGTACGAGCATTGTTTCCCTCGGTCAATCACTTAAAAGCGCTAACCTGTTATCGGTTATATAGATAACACTCGAAAGGATGGCGCCGATGACCCTTCAGCAGCTTCGTTTTCTGATTGCCGTGGCAGAGTCCGGCTCAATTAACGCCGCAGCTCAGCGCCTCTATACCGCTCAGTCCAACATATCAAACGCCGTCAAAAGCCTGGAACAGGAGCTCCATCTGGAGATCTTTACGCGCTCCAGCCGCGGCGTCACGCTCACCAACGACGGCACCGAGCTTTTGGGCTATGCGCGCCAGGTCGTAGAGCAGGCCGACATGCTCGAGGCGCGCTACGAGGACGGCGGCACCCCGCAAGCCCGCCTCGCCATTTCCGCCCAGCATTACGCCTTTTCGGTCGAGGCCTTCGTCAACGTCGTCGAGCGCTGCCGGGACGACAAGTTCGAGTTCATCATGCGCGAGACCACCACGTCGCAGATCATCGATGACGTCCGCGCGTTTCGCAGCGACATTGGCATCCTCTATCTGGACGACTTTAACAATCGTGTCCTACAGAAAGCCTTTACCGATGCCCGAGCAAGCTTCCATCACCTCTTTGATGCAAAGGTCCACGTGTTCGTAAGTGAGCGCCACCCGCTTGCCCGCCGCCCGCAGCTGTCCCTTGCCGACCTTACGCCCTATACGCGCTACAGCTTTGAGCAGGGAACCTCAAACTCCTTCTATTACGCCGAGGAGCCGTTTAGCTACATCCCCTGCGATCGCAACATTCGAGTCTCTGACCGCGGCACGCTCACCAATCTGCTGATCACCTCGAACGGCTACACGCTCTCCACCGGCGTGCTCTCAAACGAAATGCAATGGGGCATGGCATCGATTCCGCTGGCAGATGCCCCGACGATGCACGTAGGCTATATCATGCACGATGAACGCAAGCCCTCTCCCCTGTTGCAGCAATACCTCGACGAGCTCGACCGCATCATCCAAGAAAACCAGCCATCAGAGGACGGGGTAGATATGGTAGATTGCTAGCCCTCGGCGAACGCGGCGCTACAATGGTCACTCACACGAAACGTACCCAACGAAAGGAACCATGTGAAGGTCATCATCTATACCGACGGCTCGGCCCGATCAAATCCGGGACGCGGCGGATACGGCGCCGTGCTCAAATACACCAACCCCGCCGGCAAGACCTTCACCTCCGAGCTTTCGCGCGGCTACGCCAAGACCACCAACAACCGCATGGAGCTCATGGCGGTCATCGTGGCGCTCGAGGCACTTAACCGCCCCTGCGAGGTCGAGGTCCATTCCGATTCGCAGTACGTCGTCAACGCCTTTAACAAGCACTGGATCGACGGCTGGAAAAAGCGCGGATGGAAAACCGCCAACAAGCAGCCCGTTAAGAACCGCGACCTGTGGGAGCGCCTGCTTGCCGCCAAAAGCAAGCATAAGGTGGAGTTCATCTGGGTTAAGGGACATGCCGGCCACGAGCTCAACGAGCGCTGCGACGAGCTCGCCACCACGGCGGCCGACGGCAGCAACCTCGATATCGACACCGGCTTTAACGAGAGCGACCTGTAATAGCGTTTTCGCGCAGCTTTATATCCCCACGCGCTACACTCATCTTGTAGACCAAACAACGCAAGGGGGACGTATGCTGCGCATCGCGACCATCGGCACATCCATGATCACCGACGACTTTATCCAAGTCGTCAACGCCAACGACCAAGCCGCGTTTGTGGGCACGCTTTCACGCGACGCCAATCGCGGTACTACCTTTACCGCCGAGCGCGGTGGTGAGCGAAACTTTACGTCGCTCGATGAGCTCGCGGCAGCCGCCGACGTCGACGCCGTCTATATCGGCAGCCCTAACGCACTTCACTACGAGCAGGCCCTTGCCTGCATCGCCGGTGGCAAGCACGTCATCGTCGAGAAACCCTTCTGCGCCACCGAAGCGCAGGCGCTGGAAGTCTTCCGCGCTGCCGAGGCAGCAGGTGTCGTGGCCCTCGAGGCCATGCGTCCCCTCCACGATCCCGCCTTCCACGCCATCGAGGACGCCCTGGGCGAGATCGCCCCCATCCGCCGCGCCTCATTGCGCTTTGGCAAGTATTCCTCGCGCTACAACGAGATTCTCGCGGGACGCGCCACCAATATCTTCGACTGCAATATGGCATCGGGTTCCCTCATGGACATTGGCGTCTACGCCGTCGAGCCCATGGTCGAGATTTTCGGCATGCCTTCCGGCCTTACGAGCATGACTACTCTGCTCGACCCCACCACGCGACAGCTCACGCACGGCCCCATCGACGGCTGCGGTTCCATCCTCGCCAGCTATGGCGGAGGCCGCATCTCCGTCGAGCTCGCGCACTCCAAAATTACGAATGACCTGCTGCCCTCGCAGATCGAAGGCGAGCGTGGCACTATCCAGATCGACCATCTGTCCACGCCCCGCAACGTCCGCATCGACTATCGCGGCGATGTCGTACGCGGCTCGGCGACCGAGGCACCGCACGAACAGGGCGACAACGGCCGTGTGCTCGACCTGCCCAAATCGAGCAACACTATGGAATACGAACTCGCAGACTTTATCACCGCCATTGGCGGCATCGATAACGTCAAGGAAGAGATTTGGGAGACCCCGGCGGGACGTCACGAGCTTGGCCACTACCGCGATGTCACGCTCGTCTCACTGCGCATCATGGATGCCGTGCGCCAGCAGGCCGGCATTACCTTCCCGGCCGACGCAGGCAAGCAGGCATAGCGATGGGCCTCTTCGATACGTTCTTCTCCAGCGTCACCGGCGGCAGTCGAGAGCCTCAAAAACCATCAAACGTCGAGCTCGAGCTGCGCCGCAGGCTTACCGTACTCGCAAGCGACGAGGCCACTCAAGACACTCCCCTGCGCTATTTCCTGCGCTGGGCGGGGCAAGTCCAAGGCGTTGGTTTTCGCTTTACCAACACCAACCTCGCACAGGCACGCTCCCTCACCGGCTGGGTGCGTAATATGGAAGACGGCTCAGTCGAGATGGAGATACAGGGAGATCCGGCAAACGTCCTATCTCATCTCGAGGCGCTTCATGCCTCCTACGAGCGCATGGGAACGCGTTTTCGCCTCGTAGACGCCCAGGCCCGAGCCCCACTTGCCAATGAAGACGGTTTCAGTCCTCATTATTAGTATTGTGTGCTAAATACGGTATCATTTACCTACGACCGTTAATAGAAAAGAGGCGAGGCGCATGGCGGTGCAAAGAAGGAATACCAGGCAGCGAAAGCTGGTTCTTGACGCCGTGCGCCAAAGCTATAACCATCCCACCGCCGACGAAATCTACAACGTCGTGCGCGCGCAGGATGACAAAATCAGCCGCGGTACGGTCTACCGCAATCTCAATCTCTTGGCCGACGCCGGCGAAATCCTCTCCATCAAGACGCCGGGCGGCAGCCGCTTCGATCGCACGATCGAGCCGCATGCGCATATCATCTGCACCTCGTGCAGCCGCGTCATCGACGTACCGCTCCCCTTCGATGCCCAGCTCGACGCCAAGGCGTCCGAGCAAATCGGCTGGCACGTCACGTCGCACTACACCATCTTCGAGGGTCTCTGCCCCGACTGCCGGTAGCCCTTAGTGGCATGCCCGCAAATCTACTTGCCCATCCGCTACAGCAAAAAGTAGATTTCTAGACATGTCCCAAATATCTACTCGGCGAGCAGGCGATGCAGCTCTTCTTCGACCGTGCGCACGTAACGGACGCGGTCGTTGATGCCACGCATAGAAGGATTGCAGCTCTCCATTAGATAAGGATGGCCCACTACGTTGAGCATGTCGCGGTCGTTTTCGTTATCGCCAAACGCCATCATCTCATCGGGCGAAATACCCAGGGCACGACCGTAATCGGCAAGCGCGGAGCCCTTGCCCGAACCGAAACCGATAAAGTCCGTCCATTCGGTTCCCGACGTCATCACGTCAACACGGTCGCTAAAGAGGCGCTCAAAATACTCCAGGGCCGCCGGCTGATCCACCTCGGGCGTCTGGAAGGCAATCTTAATGACGTCCTCGTCGATGTCCTCGGGGCGGGCGACCACCGCCACATCGCAGTGGACCTCATAGCGCAAATGATCGACGAACGCATCGTTGCCGCTCATGGTGTAGAGGTGTCCCTCACACGAAAGGGTCACGTCGGTATGGGGATACGCAACCACGGCATTCGCGATATCCATAGCAAGGCTACGCTCCATGGAACGCTTGACAACGGCACGTCCCTCGCTCATCACCAGGGCTCCGTTTTCGCATACATAGGCGAGCTCATCGGCCACCGGGGCAAACAGATAGCGCAAGCTCGCATATTGACGGCCGCTCGCCGGCATAAACACGATACCGCGACGATGCAGCTCATCGATAAGCTCAAAGGCCTCGGAACGCGGCTCGCGCTCCCCCGGATGCAGCAACGTGCCGTCCAAATCGCATGCAATCAGCTTGATTCCTTCAAGACCCATATGCTCCCCCACAGCATCTCATCAACAGAAAGGCGGACTTTGAATAGTTGTCTCTCAAAGTCCGCCTTACTTATACGCACGTTAACCGCGCGCCTTCTTTACGATCGTAAAGTCTGGTGCCATACTCACAACGGCATCCGCCGCACTCGACGCAAAGCGCCGGTCCGAATCGAGTTCACGGGTAACCGTCGAGAGCCGAACGCCCTCGACGCCCCGGAGCATGCGGCCAAAAACAGGCTGCACCGGCGTATACATGCGCACGGTATACTCGTCCGAATCGCCTCGAAAAAGCGGCGCATGCATATTGCCGATCTCCCAGCACGCATGCGCGAGCGCAATCGGGTCCATGCGGTCAACTTCGACCAAATAAACCTCGGCGCTGCGCAGGCGCACGACAACCGCCACGGGCACCACGCCCGAACGGTCGACGGCGAGCACGTCGCCGTCGACAAAACGACCGCCGTCGGCAGTATCCAGCCGAACATCGACCGTGCGCCCCAGCTCCGTCACGCCCACAAACGCGCATACATCAGCCTGGTCCCAATCGAGCAGTAGCTCGTCAACTTCAAAGACGCCGCCCAGCTTCCGGCGAAGCAGAAGTTCATAGGACGGATCGTTGAGATTTCCCAAGCATGTCGTCGAAACCAAGCGCTCAGGCATGCTCTAACCCTCGACCTCGACGAGCTCGATATCAAAGTTGAGGTCCTTGCCGGCAAGCTCGTGGTTGGCATCGAGCGTCACAGCCTCGGGCGTTACGTCGATGACGACGGCGGGGACAGGCATGCCGCTCGGCGTGGACAGGAAGAGCTTCATGCCCTTCTCGATCTGCTCGATGTTGGGAACCTGCTCGGCCGGGAAGGTAATAACCATCTCGGGATTGTGCTCGCCGTAGGCATCGGCAGCAGGAATGTGCACGGTCTTCTTCTCGCCCACCTGCATGTCGACAACAGCGGCGTCGAAGCCCTTGATCATCTGACCGGCGCCGCAGGTGAACTCCAGCGGCTCGCCGCGATCGTAGGAGCTATCGAACTGCGTGCCGTCGTCGAGCGTGCCGCGATAATGAGTCTTGACCTTCTTGCCCTGGTTGGACATGGTAACCTCCGTGATAAGGGCGGCGCACAACGCGGGCCGCCGTGAACATATGGCGCTAACTATACCCTAGTCATACAATTCAATGACAGTTTGCAAAGAAACGCTGCAACCGGAGGAACCATGGCATATCCCGTATTTGACCTACACTGCGACACCGCCGACCGCATCGGCTGGGCCAAGCTCGATCTCGACCTGCGCTTTACCGCCGGCACCGACGGTTATTTCCCCGGCGACGAAACGCATCCGCAAGATTTCGACCTCATCGAGGGCAACGCCTGCGCCATCTCGCTCGCAAAGATCGGCAACACGCCATGGGCACAGTGCTTCGCCACGTTTGTCCCCGATGAGATTCCCACCGCCCACGCCGCGCGCTTCCAGGCGCAGATCATGGCGCATATGAGCGGCCAGGCAATGCTCAACCACGACCGCATGGTCAACGTACGCAGCGCGGCAGACATTCGCCCCGCGCTCAAAGACGGCAAGGTCGCCTGCATCCACACCATCGAAAACGCCACGTTCTTTGCCGAGGACCCCGCGCTGATCGAGGTGCTCAAGAGCTTGGGCGTACTCATGTCATCGCTCAGCTGGAATGCGCAGGGACCGCTCGCGAGCGGACACGATACCCACGCCGGCCTCACCGCCGCCGGCATCGAGGCACTTACGCAGATGGAGCACGCCGGCATGGTGCTTGACGTCTCCCACCTCAACGATGAGTGCTTTGACGAGGTTGTCGCCCACGCCACACGTCCCTTCGTCGCCAGCCACTCCAACTCTCGTGCAGTTTGCGGCGTTAAGCGCAACCTCACCGACGACCAGTTCCGCACCATTCGCGACATGGGTGGCATCGTCGGCCTCAACTACTGCAGCGAGTTCCTTTCCAACGACGCAACCGACAAGACAGCCGCAGACGTCACCTTCGACCAGCTGGCGGCACATATCGAGCACTGGCTCGACCTGGGCGGCGAGGACGTCATCGCGCTCGGCGGCGACTGGGACGGTGCCACGGTGCCCGCCTTCCTCTCCGATGCCAGCAAGATGCCCGAGTTCCAGAACATGCTCTCCAAGCACTTTGGCAAGACCGTGATGCAGAAGCTCTGCAGCGATAATGCCCTTGCCTTCTTTGAGCGTTATTAATTTCACATCCCCTGAGCGGGCCGGCATGCCGAACGGTCGACATGCCGGCCCGTCCCCAATCTGAAGGACCACTTTTGACGCAGCAATTTACGCTTTTCCTACCCCAACCGGATGGGACTCCCATCCCCGTCGTCGTTACCAAAAAGCGCGTCAAAAACTTCAACCTGCGCGTCACATCGAGCGGTGAGGTCCACGCCAGCGCACCGCTCGGCGCCAGCCGCGAGCGTATCGAAGCGTTTGTGAAGCGCAACAGCGCCTGGATTATCAGCCGGCTTGCCCAGCGCGAGCAACGTCAGGCGACGGCGCGAGAGCCGCTCAGCCCCTCGTCCATCATTGCACTTTGGGGCAAGCCCATCACGGTACAAGATGCGCTCGATCACAACTTTAAGTCACCCGCACCGCGGCCCAAACAAGCCACGTTCGCAAGCTTTATGGGTACCGACGAGCCAGACGAACGTCCGCAGGCCAAGTGGAACGCGCCCCTCGACGGCTTAACGCCCAGTGAGATCCAAGCCCATATTGACCAGCTCTATACGTCCGAAGTCACATCGGCGCTGCGGGATATGGTGCACGCATACGAAATCGCAATGGGTGTCGCCGTTTCCCGCGTTTCCGTGCGCAGCATGAAAACGCGCTGGGGATCATGCACGCCCAAAACCGGCGCCATTCGCATCGCACGAGAACTTGCCGCCTACCCCGTCGAGTGCCTTGACATGGTTGTCGCCCACGAGCTCGTCCACCTGCTCGAGCCGAGCCACAACCAGCGGTTCCACGTCCTGCTCGACACATACTGCCCCAACAATAGAGCACTGTCTCAGCGACTCAAGCAGCCACCCATAGAGACGTATTAGAACCGGTTAGCGCACGCGCTCGATCTCGACACCGCAGCTTGCCAGGGGAAGACCGACGGGCGCCCAAGGCTTATCGAGCTTAACGTGCACGCCAAGCAGCAAGGGGTAACGACGCAGCAGCATCGAGGCCACACCCTCAGCTGCAGCCTCGATGAGCTTAAACGTATGCTCGCGCAGATAGCCATCGACATCGTGGCACACCGAGCCATAGTCAATCGAGGCGTCCAGGTTATCGTGCTCCCCCGCTGCACGCAGGTCGGCATAGAGTACCAAGGACACGATGAACTTCTGGCCCAGCGCGTTCTCTTCGGGATACACGCCATGGTTAGCAAAAACCTCAAGACCTTCAACGGTGATGCGGTCGGCATGGCGAAGGTCGTCATAGCTCACGTGGGGCACCGCCGTTGCGGTGGATATTTCGCCCCTTCCACGGCGGGCGAGCTCGGCGCCTTCAGTCTTGGTTGCATTCTCGGGCAGTTTCTTGTTGCTCATCGCGATCGTCTCCTTCGTTTAGAACCCCGACCGCGCAAACTAACTACACGCGAATCGACAGGTTCTTTTTATCATCGCTCCAGTTGCAAGCATTGCGCGCGGGGCATGCAAAGCAGGCGCGCGACGCTTTGTCGGCTGCATAGAGCAGACGCTCAAGCGGTTGGCTGTTCACGCGCAGCTTTCGATGGCCCAGAATGGCCGTCTTAATGGCTGCGGCATCGGCCGGCTCAAACGCTACGTCATCGGGCATACCGCCGAGAATCGCATCAGCGACGCGTTCGCTTGCAACATCATGGGATATACCCGATTCATACTGTTCATCTTTGCCGATATCGTGAAGAAGTGCCGTGACGTAGATGACCTCGCGGTCAAATTCGAGCTGTTCCTCGAGATTCTTGATCCACATAATGCGAGCGACATCCAGCAGGTGGTCAATACCGTGGCGGCAGAAGATGCGCCCCGATTCCAACTGTGCAATGCTGCCCAGGTGCCGCCGGAACAGACCGTTGGCACAGATGTAATCAATGCGAGGCATGGCACCAAAAGGCGCCAGGCCCGAAGCCATAAAACCGCGACGCGGCGTTCCCTCGTCAGTATTCGATGTAAAGTCGTTGACGACTCTCATAGTTAGCGTCCCAGCATCCTAAAGAATCGCTCCTCGAGCGCCGGATCGGCCTCAAAGACGCCGCGACGAGCGAGCGTCACGGTCTTGGTGCCAGGCTTTTGCACGCCGCGCATGGTCATGCACATATGCTCAGCTTCCATGAGCACAATCGCTCCCTGGGGAGCGAGATACTCCATGAGGGCATCGGCAACTTGTGCGCACAACTGCTCCTGCAGCTGCAGACGACGGGCGTAAACCTCTACCGTGCGAGCAAGCTTAGAAAGCCCTGCGACACGGCCGTTGGGGATATAGCCAATGGCAGCCTTGCCGTAAAACGGCAGCAGATGATGCTCGCACAGCGAGTAAAACGTGATGTCGCGCTCGATAACCAAATCGTTCGAAGCGACGGCAAAGGTTTTGGACAGGTGCTCCTCGGCACTCTGGTCCATACCACCGGCGATCTCACCATACATACGGGCAACGCGTGCCGGGGTCTCCAGCAGGCCCTCACGAGTTGGGTCCTCGCCTATGCCCTCAAGCAACAGCTTAATGGCGGCCTCGACTTTTTCCTGATCGACCATCTGGACCTCACTTTTCCGATTTCACGTTCGCGCTATGGTACCACGCCCTTTGGCATCGGCTACAAGCTACATAGTATGGGTCGAATAGACCGGATCGTCCCGCCAAAGCTCCACAGCGTCGCAAAGCGCAACGCCCTCGCGCACAGCACGGGCGCGCGTGGCGTTCATATCAATCACGCGCTGATTGCTCGAGCCCCTAAAGCGCAACGAGATATCGTACAGATCCTGAACGAACGGGCCGTCCACCAACATATCGAGGCAGGCAAGGATACGGTCCGTCGCCTCGGTATGGTGACGACCACCCGGCATAAGCTCCTCGAGCACGTCGCCGGTGAAGCACCAAATGGTCTTGCCCGACCCCGCGGGATAGGCCGCACGCACGCGTTCGATAAAGTCAACGAGCCCCGCCTGATTCTCGGGCTCCATAGGCTCGCCGCCCAGAATCGTCAGGCCATCGATAAAGGGATGATCGAGACTCTCGATAATTTTGTCCTCGACGGCGCGATCGAACGGCTCGCCCGCAGCAAAGTCCCACGCGACGGAGTTAAAGCAATTCTTGCACCCGCGACGGCACCCGCTCACAAACAGAGAAGTACGAACGCCTTCCCCATCAGCAATGTCGAAATACTTAATGTTCGCGTAGTTCATAGGTAACTCTCCCGGGAGGCCGGGACATATCATCCCGTCCTCAAACATTCTCGGCCTTCGGCCTGCGAAACTGCGGGCGGGACGATATGTCCCGGCCTCATGCAAAGGGTAACTCAATGAACGAAGCGAACATCGAGTATAGGGTTCGAGGTCCAATAAAAACTTTGTTGCAGCTCAACCGCTATCGCAAGTAAATCGCAGCTGCAGCTCGAATTATTTCCGCTAAGAACTTCGAGGAGCGAGCAGGCCGCGCGCTGCATCTCAGCTACGTCAACTTGGCTGAACCGAGAGGGCCGCTTGGGCATTTGCTCGATATGAGTTCCGCACGCAAAGAAGGCCACTTAATGTGGCCTTCGTCTTGCGCAGGACTG
>CATXXF010000039.1 GCA_958403395.1 uncultured Collinsella sp. | reverse complement strand
AGGCCTACCTCGTATACTATCGTGAGGAGCGGATCAAGAAGTCCCTCGGGTGGCTGAGCCCGATGGAGTACCGCAGGAAGCTTGGATACGCCTAGGCGCGGTCCAAGAAATCGTCCGCACCCCCAATCGGCGAGCGGATCATTTGGCTGTTGCGGTGAAATAGTTCCTGAATAGAGGCTTCAGACCCCCAAACAGGAACTATTCCACCGCAACTTATGAGGACATCGAGCTGTTAGGCCGCTCTATCCCCTAGTAGTCGAGCTTCCACATGTAACGGCGCGTCATGTAGTCCTTGTGGGTGACGGCAGAAAGCGCACGCATGTACACGTTGTTGAGGATCGGGGCAAAGATCAGGTGGTTGAAGTATTCGCTCACGCTGTCCTTGATGTCGTTGAGGCCGAGCTCCTTGGCGTCGAGCTGATAGACGCGCTCGCCACCGTACTGGTTGACAAAGCGGATGCCGCGCTCGTCGTTGCAGCGGCTGCGGCCGACGCTGATGAGCTGGAACAGCGAGGTGCGCTTGTCCAGGATCTCGAAGGGGCCGTGGAAGAAGTCGCAGGTGTTGATGGTGCAAGAGTCGATCTGCAGCATCTCCTGCACGTTGCAGATGCTAAAGACGTAGGCGGCACCAAAGAGCGGGCCCTGGGCCATGACGTTGATGCAGGGCTTGTCGGCGTTCTGCTCGGCCCACTTGGCAGCGAGCGGACGGGTGTACTCGACGGCCTTGCGATAGATGGGGTCGACCAAGTCGAAGGCGGCCATGGCGGTCTCGTACTCGGCATAGCCCTCGGTCTGCTGCGTGAGCTCCATTGCGATCATGGTCACGACGGCGGAGTTGGTGCGGCCCATGCAGGACTCGTCGACGGCCAGGCTGTCGTACTGGATCTTGTAGTCGCAAACCTCGGTGAGACCGGACTCGTCAACATAGATGGCGATGGTGCTGGCGCCGTGGTCCTTGGCGACCTGGGCGGCGACGATGGTCTCCTTGGTGCCGCGCATGGACACGACGACGGCCAGGGTGTTCTCGTTGACATAGGCAGGCGTGGCGTGCGCGAACTCGTTGCTGGTGTAGCTGGAGCTCACGACCTGCGTGGCCTCGTGCTCCATAAAATACTGGGCAGGATAGTTGCCGCCGTTGGATCCGCCGGCGCCGATCCACACGACGCGCTTGATGCCGCCCTTGTCTGCCTTGTCAGCCAAAACCTGGGAGACGACATCCTTAACCTGTTCCTGAGTAGTCATCGCGCATCAGCCTTTCTTCTCGTTTGATGCTCTTGATGGCATACAAGTTACATACATGTTTTGGTTATGTCGACTAGTTGTATGCTATATTTGACTTAGATATTTTGCCGCTGTGGTTTTCGATTACTCGTTACCAGCGGTTTTATTGTTGTGTTGAATACATGCTTGCTTAGTTAAGCATACAAGTTAGATATAGGTTGGCAATATGAGCGTCTCATCTAAAAAGAAACTGAGCCAATACGAGCGCTTGGCGGGCATGCTGCGTGACCGCATCGCCGCCGGCGTCTACGCACGCGGAGACAAGCTGCCGTCCGAGATGGAGCTCATGGACGAATCGGGGCTGTCGCGCAGCACCGTGCGCCATGCCCTTAAGGTGCTCGTTGACGAGGGCCTGGTTCGCACCGAGCGCGGACGTGGTGCCTTTGTGGCCGACACGCCGGCACTCCACGAGAACAACCTGGTGTTTTCGAGCTATACGGCACAGGTCGAAGGCCAGGGCATGAAGCCCACCACGCGCACCGTGGACTCGGGCTTTGCCAAGGCGGCCGGCAGCATAGCTAAGTTCTTTGACGCCGCCGTGGGCAGCAAGCTCGTCAAACTTGTCCGCCTGCGCTACCTGGACGACGCGCCGCTGTGCTTGGAGACCACCTACCTGCCGCCAAGCTTCGAGACGCTCATCGATCGCGATATCAACGGTTCGCTCTACGCCACGCTGCGACAGGAGTTCCATCGCGCGCCGGCACAGGGGCACAAGACCTTTGAGGTGTGCTATGCCTCGCAAAACGAGGCGTTTTTGCTCAACGTTGAGCGCGGGCAGGCGCTGATCCTAATCACCGACTACGTCTACGACACCGACGGCCGCCCGCTCCACGTCTCCAAGCGCATCCAACGAACCGACCGCGCCAAATACACCGAGCCCATCGGCTAGCGCACTAAACGAGTCGAAAACTAACTAATATGCGTTTTACCTGCGGTTTTTATAAAATCTCAAGCCAGCATGGCGCAAGTGCCGGCATCGCCTGGCAATACGCGCCGTCCAAGCTCAACTGTTCCTGCTCAGAATATCCAGCACCGCAAATCTAAGTGAGTAGACTTTTCGCGACCTGCCGAGCACACCCAAAACAGCCACCTCTGTGACCTGCGGTTTTACTAAAGCGAATAAGCTTTGTGCTTGCCCTGCACCAAAAAGTCTACTCACTTAGCTCGCAAGGCGTCCCGAGGGGACGATTCAGGTCAAAATAGCGTACGAACGCTGCACTTCTTGCGGCGATTTGATACCGCAAGACAGCCAAAACCTGCCAAAAAAGGACAGGTTTATTTTGGTCGGTTTTCTCTGAGGTTTTGTTATATCCGCAGGCAATCGCCTTGGGTCATACACACCCAAAACAAAAGCCGCCGCGAAGGTATCCATATCCTTCGCGGCGGCTTGCAACGTTTGCCCAGATAAAACCTGCCAAAATAAACCTGTCCCTAAATGGTAGGTTTGGGGAGGTCGGGGAACCAGGTTGGTTTGGGTTGGTTGGGTGTGCGCTCGGCTAGGACCAGCTCCATCCAGCACATGTCGTACCAGCGGCCGAACTTTTGGGCGCATCGGTCGAAGGCGCCCACCAGGCGATATCCCATATGGGCATGGAAATCCTGGCTGTTGTGCGTCAGATACTCGTCGTCCTTGTCGTGCGGCACGGCGATGAGGGCGCACATGTTGGTGATGCCCATCGCGATCAGGCATTGCTTGAGCGCATCGTGCAGCTTGCGGCCCAGCCCGCCGTGGCGTACATCGCGCGCCAGGTAGATCGATGTCTCGACCGACCAGTCGTATGCCTCGCGGCTGTTGAGCGGGCTCGCATAGGCATAACCCACCGGACGCCCGTCCAGCTCCATCACCAAATACGGGTAGCGCTTGAGCGTACGCTCGATGCGCCCGGCGAACTCCTCAACGCTCGGCACCTCGTATTCGCAGGTAATCGCCGTCTGGCGCACATACGGCTCATAGATGGCAAGCAACGCCGGCGCATCATCGGGCGTCCCCAGGCGAATTGTCGGCTCGGACATCTCGGTCATACAACCCTTCTCCCTCAAAAGCAAAGGCCGCCCTGCGCCAAGCCCAGGCACAGGGCGGCCCCTTGTCATTACATCAGGCTACAGGACAGCCGCCAACGCGTCGATATCCTCCTGCGTCGTGGCCCAGCTGGTGCAAAAACGCACCACCGTGTGGGTATCGTCGTACTTTTCCCAGTACTCGATCGCCGCATGCTCGCGAATGCGGGCCATGTCCTCGTTGGGCAGAATCACGAACTGCTGGTTGGTCGGCGTCTCCAAGAAGAACTGGTAGCCGCGCTCGTGCAGCACGCGACGCAGCGCCTGAGCGGTCTCAATCGCCTGGCGACCAATCTCAAAATACAGGCCATCGGTAAAAAGAGCCTCAAACTGCACGCCCGTCAGGCGGCCCTTGGCAAGCAGTGCGCCATGCTGCTTAATACGCGGAATGGGATGCGCCGGAGCGTGCATGCCGCAAAACACCACGGCCTCGCCGCAGAGCGCGCCGCACTTGGTGCCGCCGATGTAGAACACGTCGCACAGCTGCGCCAGCTCGGGCAGGGTAATGTCGCACTCATCGGCCGCCAGCGCATAGGCCAGGCGAGCACCGTCCACAAACAGCGGAATCTCACGCTTCTGGCACACTGCGTGAATCGCCGCAAGCTCGGCCTTGGAGTACAGCGTGCCGTACTCGGTCGATAGGCTCACGTACACGGCGCCCGGGAACACCGTATGCTCGTAGCTCTCGTTTTCGTAGAACACCTGGATATAGTTCTCGAGGTCCTCGGCGTGTATCTTGCCCTCGTAGCCGGGGATGGTGAGCACCTTGTGGCCGCCAAACTCGATGGCGCCCGCCTCGTGGCAGGCAACGTGGCCAGTCTCAGCAGCAACGACGCCCTCGTACGGCGCGAGCAGCATGTCGATCACCGTCGCGTTGGCCTGCGTGCCGCCCACCAGAAAAAACACGTCGGCATCGGGGGCCTGGCAGGCCTCGCGGATAAGCTGCTTGGCACGCTCGGTGTGTACATCGGTACCGTAGCCGGGCTGCGGCTCCATGTTGGTATCGACGAGCGCCTGCAGCACTGCCGGATGTGCGCCGTGGGAATAGTCGTTGTTAAACGCGAGCATGGCAATCCTCTCTTACCGGGTATCGGCCAGATGATTCAAACGGAGCTATTGTACGCCGTTGGGATAGGCAATGCGCGCGGCAAGGCACTCAAGTGCCAGTACCAGGGCAAAGCCGCAGCTCACGTCGCTCAAAAAGTGCGCACCGATCACGATGCGGCCAAGCGCGACGAGCGCCGCAACCACAGCCGCCGTCCAAAAGACCACGCGGCGGCGCGACGGCTTTTCCTTAAAGGCGGCTGCAGGAAGCCCGGCGAGCATAAGGCCGATCGCCGCATGCGCCGTGTGTCCGCTCGCAAACGACTTGAACCCGTCCTTGATCACGCCGGCGGCGATATAGGTCCACTTGTCGGGATTGCCGATCACCCACCACGGCTGAAAATTGAGCCCCGGCGTGACCTCGATCACGCGCATGCGCGGGCGCGACCACAGCGGCTTGACGATCACGTTGAGGATAATGGCCTGAGCGACCCACACGGCAAGCACCATCAACGCCCAGCGTGTGAGTTCGTCGGGCGCGGTCGTGCGCGTGAGGCGATAGACGATAAGGTTGGCGGCGATGACCAGCACAAACGTCAGCACCAACTGAACAGCGATGAGTTTGCCGCCGACTTTCAGGGACGAGACGATCTCGTAGCCGGCCAGGCCAACGTTGACGAGGATGCCGAGCACGGCGAGCCATTTGCTCCCTCTGGAATCGGGACGCACCGCTCGCACGAGCATGACGCCCGCGACGCTTGCCGTCAGCTCGAACGGCAGCTCGCCGGCGGCCTCGATAAGGCGACCGTACATGCTACCGATGTTGAACAGCGCGCTCGAGATCTGATAATCGAAGAAGCTGCCCGCGCCCAGACAAAGACACAGGACAACCGCGATCATGGCGACATCTTTCTTATAGATGTATCCGAACATGCTTTCCTTTCGATGGAACCAGAGTGCCCAAATGGGGTGTTTGCAGCGTCGACTCGCTAGTCATCATCACTAGCGCCCAGCTGCTGCAGCAGCATGAGTGCCGCGGCAACGGGGCCGGTGCCGTCGTTGGCGTCGAGACCGCGGCCCAGGCCGCTGCCCGCGCCGGCGCCCGCCTTGTAGGGTACCGACAGTTTGCGGCTCTTGGGGAAGTTCACCGCGCCATAGCAGGTCTTTAGTTCAAAAGCCACCTTCTTGGGCACGTCGACGCCCAAAAACGTGATGCGACCACCGCTGAGCGTGACGCTCTCGAGCCCCAGGCGCTCACCGCGAATACGGATGCGTGCGCGGTTGAACAGGTTGAGTCCCGCCAACGGCAGCTCGCCGTGCGCGGCCTCGGTCTCCTCCTGCACCTCGTCGATGCTCTCCAGGTCCTCGGCCGCCGCGAGCTTACGGTACACGAGCACGCGCTGGTCCACCGCCGGCATATACTCCTCGGACAAGAAGTAGTCGGCCGGCAGGTTAATGCCCACGCTCGCCGCCTCCACGCCGGCATCGTCGTCGCCGCGCGCCTCGGCCACGGCCTGTCCCAGCATCTGCGTAAACAGGTCAAAGCCAACACTCGACAGGTTGCCGTGCTGCTCGGCGCCCATGAGCGAACCGGCGCCGCGGATCTCCAGGTCGCGCATGGCGATGCGCATGCCGCTGCCCAGGTCCTGGAACTCGGAAAGTGCGGTCAGGCGCGCCGTGGCCTCCTCGGTGAGCGGTAGCTCACCCGGGAACATAAAGTACGCGTATGCCTGCGTGGCCGAGCGGCCCACGCGGCCCTTGAGCTGGTAGAGCTGCGCCAGGCCCAAACGCTGCGAGTCCTCGATGATGAGCGTGTTGGCCGTTGCGTTGTCGATACCGCTCTCCACGATGGTCGTAGCGATAAGCACGTCAATCTTCTTGGTCGCGAACTCGATCATCACGTCCTCGACCTCGCGCGGGCTCATCTTGCCGTGTGCCACGCCCACGCGCGCCTCGGGCGCGGCCTCGTGCACGCGTGCCACGGCATCGTCGATGGTCTTGACGCGGTTGGACACGTAATACACCTGACCGCCGCGGCCCACCTCCAGGCGAATCGCCGCACTCACCACGTCGGGGTCGTACTCCCCCACGTGCACGATCACGGGACGACGCCCGGTGGGCGGTGTGGTGATCAGGCTCATGTCGCGCACGCCGCTCGTGGCCATCTGCATGGTTCGCGGAATCGGCGTGGCCGAAAGCGTGAGCACGTCAATCTGCTCGCGCAGATTCTTGAGCTGCTCCTTGTGCTGCACGCCAAATCGCTGCTCCTCGTCGATGATCACCAGGCCCAGGTTCTTGGGGTTCACATCGGCCGAAAGCAGGCGGTGCGTGCCGATGAGCACATCAATCGTGCCCTCGGCAAACGCCTTAAGCGCGCGCTTTTGCTGCGCCGGGGTGCGGAAGCGGCTGAGCACCTCAACCTCCAGACCAAACGGGGCAAAGCGCTCAAAAAATGTCTCGTAGTGCTGTTGGGCCAGAATGGTCGTGGGGCAGAGCACCATGACCTGGCGGCCGGAGTCCACGCACTTAAAGGCCGCGCGCAGGGCGACCTCGGTCTTGCCGAAACCCACGTCGCCGCACAGCAGGCGGTCCATGGGCTTGGGCGCCTCCATGTCGGCCTTGATGTCGGCGATAGCCTCCAGCTGGTCACGCGTCTCGTCGTAGGGGAAACTCTCCTCCATCTCGATCTGCTCGGGCGTATCGGGCGGACAGGCGATACCGGTAATCGACGAGCGGCGCGTATACAGGTCGACCAGGTCAAACGCCAGCTTTTTGGCATTCTTGCGCGCCTTGTTGGTAGCCCGCGTCCAGTCGGCGGTGTTGAGCCTGGTCAAGCGCGGTTTATCGCCGTCGGGACCAACATAGCGCGTAATGCGGTCAACCTGCTCCAGCGGCACGTAGAGCTTGTCGCCATCGGCATATTCCAGCAAAAAGTAGTCGCGTTCCTTACCGCCCACTTCCTGGCGCGCAATCTCGCTAAAGAGCGCGATGCCGTGGGTAGCGTGCACCACGTAGTCGCCCGGCTTAAACGGGAAGGTGATCTGCGTAATGTCAACCTTGCGGCGGCTGCGCGCGCGGTTGGCATCCATGCGGGCGTTGAGGTCGGCGATCGAGAACACGGCCAGGTTGGCATCGGGCACCACCACGCCCTGCGGCAGGGCAGCGTCCACAAAGGTCACGCGCCCGCGCGAGATGGTGGGCACGGCGGCGCCGGCGGCAGCCTGCGCGGCGCCCGCCTCGAGCGAGCGGGCGTTGAGCGCATCGGCGCGACGCTCGCGAATGGAAGCATGGGCCTCCTGGCGTGCGGCACGGTCGGCGGAATCCGCCGCTGCCACGCGCACGCGGTCGCCGATAGCGCCGGCGTTTTCGGGCGCCGCGGTCAGCGATTCCTCAAAGATAATGCCCTCGTCGCCAAAGGTAAGCTCCATCGACTCGCGCGCACCGCGGTCGGGAATGGCAAACACGCAGGCATAGCGCTTGCCCACGACCTCCTGGATGCGCGTCATGAAACGGTTGTCCGAGCCTGCGATGGCAGGCTGCTCAATCTTGAGCTCAGCCGTCACCGCACCGCCGGCACGGATGAGGCTCACATAGTTCAGGCGTTGCTGGGAACCGAAGTCGAGTTGCTGGGCACGCACGTACAGGCCGTCCAGACGGTCGACTCCCGCCTCGCCGGCACGTGCCTCGATATCCTCGTAGGCGCGCAGGCAATCGTCGAACAGCGAGCGCGGCTCGGACAGTACCACGAGCGCCTTGCCGCTCACATGCGACAGCGGGCTCACGGTCTGGCCGTACATCACCGGCAAAAAGCGGTCGAGCTCAGGCGTGACGATGCGCGCATCCACCATCTCGAGCAGTGCCGCCAACTTGCTGTCGTCCTGGCTGGCGCGGTAGAGCGCCACATGCATGTTGTGGACGGCGTCGTCGGTGAGTGCGAGCTCGCGACAGGGGAAGATCTCGATGCTGTCCTCGTTGCCGATGGTCTGGCCCGTAGAACTCACCATGCGGCGTATGCGGTCGATCTCGTCGCCGAAGAACTCGATGCGTACGGGCGCCTTTTCCTGCGCGGGAAACACCTCGACGGTGTCGCCGTGCACACGGAACAGGCCGGGCGCGTCGGCGGCGCCGGCATTGGTGTAGCCCATGCCTACCAGACGCTGCGGCACCTCGTCAAAAGGAATCTCCTCGCCCACCGCAAAAGTAGTGGACTCCCAGTAGTGGCTCTCGACCGGCGGCACGCAGCGCAGCAGTGCGCGGGCCGAGGCGACCATGATGCAGTTGTCCCCGCGCACGATACGCCCGAGCGCCTCGCAGCGCTGGGCCACCACGGCGTCGTCGGGCGCCTGCTCGCGCCAAGGATAGTCCTTGCGCTCGGGAAAGCGACACACGTGCGCCAGGCCCACATAGGCGGCCAGACTGCGTGCGGCGCGATCGGCCGCATCCTCGCCACTCACGATGTAGACCGTGGGGCGCGGACGACGCGCAAACTGGGCGGCGGCCATAAGCGTGCGACCCGACTGAGACACGGCCAGCGTCACGTCCTCGCCAGAATCGAGCCCGGCCTCGACGGTCTGCAGCGCCTCGGCAGTGTAGAGCTGCGCGGCTATACGGTGAATGAGCATGCTGTTCCTCCGGCATTGCAACGCCAAAAGCCCGCCGAGGCAAGCTCGGCGGGTCGTTCGTCAAATTCGTTGCCTGTCATGGTAGCGCATGGAGAGGACTCCGGCTCAAGCGTACGCCCGGCCCCGCAACAAAAACGCCAGACGGGCAAGCCGTCTGGCGTTATCAGAATGAGCTATACGCCGAGCCTAGTCGTAGACGCCCATTTTAAGCAGTGTGAAGGTCGGAGCGCCGTCGCCCTGCGCGACGCGGACCGTGCATGTCTCGGTACGGCCCCTGGATGCATCCGCTTGAATTGCGGCGATGAACTGGTCCTTTGGCAGGCCGTAGGTGCTCTCGGGGATGTCAGAAGGGAGTAGCGTACCGCCAGCACTGTAGACCTCATAGGTGAGCTCGTAGATGTTGTCGCCAAGGTCCGTCGCGCCCGTAACGATGGCACACGATGGGTTGTAATTTCCCTGGCCGTATTCCTGCTTCAGATACAGGTACCCGTCATGCGCTTCGGCCGAATCGGCAAGCATCTGCCCACCCGACCCTTTATCAAAGGTCATGTCAGCATCCGAGAGCGTCAGACCCGTCAGGCGATTGAGCTCCCTATTAATCACATCGGTCGCCATGCGCTGATAGTGACCGTTGTCATAGTCGCCTTTCTCGATTCGATACGGCGCATTGTCAATAAAATGGCACCAGATAAACTTGACCAGCTTGTATTTCTCGTCATCAGAAAGTCCGTCAGTCGAATCGAAGTCGCCCGCCTGATACCAGTCCCGATCGAAGTGTTCCTCCGTAAAGTTCGACAGAAACAAGTTCGCCGCGGCATAAGTTGCTTGGTCGTTGAGGTCGACCTTTACACTGTTTCCGGTCTGCTCGGGCTCATCCGCCTCATCCTCGTCGGCGGCAGGCTTCTCCTTGGCGCTTCCCTTGTCCTTGTGCTCGGCCGAACCCTCGTCGGACCCGAGCACCGTGATCTGCGATGAATTGCCCTGCCCAAGCGGACCCAGCACGCCGGTCAGCGCCAGAGCGGCACCGCCGGCAACGAGCACGCCCACCACGCACATGCCGACAATCACCGCGCGCTTATGTGACTTCTTCTGCACGGGAGGCATCCCTGCCGCCGGCATCGATGCGGGCTCAGCAGGCGCGGCCGCCGGAGAGGCAGCGCCCATGCGCGCCCCGCAGTTCGTGCAAAAATCGGTTCCGTCGGGCATCTCGGAGCCACACTTAGTGCAAAACATATTCGGGCATCCCCTCATAACAAACGGCATCTGTCGCCATCATATTGAGCCTTCGCAGCCCAAATGTGTTGCGCAACAATGGCCACAGCCTTCGGACACCGGCAAAACGTGTCAGGCCCTACCCCGCCACACGCACGCTGGGACACAAATCCGCCAGCGGACACTCGTCGCACTTGGGCTTACGGGCATCGCGCAAACTGCACGGCGGCCATCAGCACCCGCTCCGCTCACCCAAAACGCGCATGCCCAACGCCCTCAGCACAAACCAGCCTGATCGAACAGCATCAATTATCAGCTGCCACCTGCACTACTTTGTAATTATGGCAATTCCTACTTTATAGTTGTGGTAACTTCTAGTTAGTAATTATGGTTGTTTTGCCTTGACAATGTGACAAATCCCAAAGACCTGCCACGAAACCCGGCGGATACCGACAAACTCGTCACGAGACTTTCGAACCAAAAGCATGCCTACGAGCATGCGATACAAGACACGGAGGGCGTTAAAAATGATTGAGCGAACCATGGCCCAAAAGCTACGCGACATGTCAGAATGGTTCCCCGTCGTCTCGCTTACGGGGCCACGCCAAAGCGGCAAGTCAACTCTCATCAAGGCCGTCTTTCCTGAATATGAATATCTCAACCTCGAGAACCCAGAAGTCCGTCGCGCCGCACTCGATGACCCCGTCGGCTTTATCAGCAGGCGCCCCGATCATCTGATCATCGACGAAGCCCAATATGCACCGGAGCTGTTCAGCATGATTCAGGTCGCCTCCGACGAGCGCGGAAGGACCGGCCAGTATGTATTGTCCGGCTCGCAAAACTTTTTGCTCATGCACAACATCCAGCAATCGCTTGCCGGGCGCGTCGGCATGCTCAAACTCCTGCCTCTCTCCTACCAGGAGCTCAGCGATACGCAGATCTCGCTTGACACTTACCTGATTCGCGGGGGATACCCGCGCATATATGATGCGGGCATCCCCACCGATATGTTCTACCAAAATTACCTTATGACCTATGTGGAACGCGACGCGGGCGGCCTTCTCGACGTGCGCAACCTGAGCTCCTTTAGAAAAATGATCGGGCTGTGCGCGGCTTGCGCGGGAGGGCTGCTCAACCTATCAAGACTCGCCGCTGATGTGGGAGTCGCCACGGCGACGATCAGCTCGTGGCTTTCGATCCTGCAATCAAGCTATTTGGTGTTCCTGCTTCAGCCATATGCTGGAAACATGCGCAAGCGGCTTACCAAAGCGCCAAAACTGTACTTCTACGACACGGGACTACTTTGCCATCTGCTTGGCATTCACGACGAGCGCAGTCTCATGAACCACCCCCTAAGTGGGGAAATATTCGAAAACCTCGTTGTCTCGGAACGCCAAAAGGTATATCTCAACAGAGGCATCGAGCCCACGCTTGTCTTTTATCGCGACGACAGCAAACGAGAGATCGACCTTATCGACCTAACAGAGCCGGCTCGCCCACAGGCGTTCGAAATCAAATCGGGCGCTACCTATCGCGACACATTCGCTCGACACCTACGCTCTGTTGGTTCCGAACTGGGCATTCCCGCAAAGGACCGAGCCGTCGTATATCACGGCTCCGAGTGCTACGATACCGAGGGCGCATCGGTTGTACCGGCAGAAGAGTTCTTGCTTCGGGAGTCGTAGCGAGCGCCGTGGGCACCGGCTGCGCCTCGATTTGTGCCGCCCGGAGATACGCAAGAGCGGCGGGACTCTGCCCTTGCAACCTAGCCCACCCGTACGCTGGGGCAAAGGTCTGCCAGCGGACACTCGTCGCACTTGGGCTTACGGGCATCGCAGATCTCGCGACCGAAGGTGATCCACTGGTGATTGACCGACTCCCAATACTCGTGCGGCAAGATCTTGAGTAGATCCTGCTCGGTCTTGAGCGGCTCTTTGGCGTGCGTCTTGGGACTCAGCATCAGGCGGTGCGCGATGCGGTTGACGTGCGTATCCACCGCGATGCCTTCCACGATGCCGTACCCCACGTTGAGCACGATGTTCGCCGTCTTGCGCCCCACGCCCGGCAGCTTTACAAGCTCCTTCATGTCGGCCGGCACCTCGCCGCCGTAGTCGGCAACGATCATCTGCGCGGCCTCCACGGCATGCTTGGCCTTACTCTTATAAAAGCCGAGTGACTTAATGGTGTCCGCCACGTCGGTCACACTTGCCCCGGCCATGGCCTCGGGCGTGGGCCACTTGGCAAACAACTTCGGCGTCACCTTGTTGACCTGCGCATCGGTCGTCTGAGCCGAGAGCAGTACCGCGATGAGCAGCCTAAAGGGATTCTCGTGGTCCAAGAAGCACTCGACCGGGCCATAGCGACGGTTGAGACGCTCGCACACCTCGATGGCGCGCTCGCGTTTGGCGGCATTGGTCTCGCGTGGCATAACGACTCCTCGGCTCGGCAGAAACATAACTTCACGGAAACGATTGTCCCACGTACGGGGGCCTTAAGCCTCCAAAAAAGCGCCGGTCTGGCGGCTCCACAGGCTCGCGTATTCGCCGCCTGCCTCGACGAGCTGCGCATGCGTGCCATCCTCGACAATCTCGCCGTCTGCCAGCACCACGATGCGGTCGAGCGCCGCCACGGTGGACAGGCGATGCGCCACCACAATGGAGGTGCGGCCACGCATCAGGTTCTCGAGCGCCTCCTGTACCAGCGCCTCGGACTCACTGTCCAGGGCAGACGTCGCCTCGTCGAGCACCAGAATCGGCGCGTCGGTGAGGATGGCACGGGCGATGGCCACGCGCTGGCGTTGGCCGCCCGAGAGCTTAACGCCGCGCTCGCCCACCATGGTGTCAAAGCCATGGGGCAAGCGGTCGATAAACTCAGTCGCGTTGGCCAGACGCGCAGCCTCGCGAATCTGCTCGTCGGTAGCGTCGGGTCGACCGTAGGCGATATTCTCGCGAATGGAGCGGTGGAACAGCAGTGCCTCCTGCGGCACGTAGGCAACCTGGCGACGCAGGCTCTGCTGCGTGCAGCGCGAGACGTCCTGGCCGTCCACGAGCACGCGACCGCCCTGTACGTCGTCCAGGCGCAGCAACAGCTTGGTGAGTGTCGTCTTGCCCGAGCCCGATTTGCCCACCAGGCCCACGCGCTGGCCCGCCGCCACATGGAGCGTCAGGTCGTTGAACACACTCTCGCCCGCCGCGGCATCACGGTATGCAAAGCTCAAGTGCTCAAAATCAATCGCGCCCTCGCTCACCTTGAGTTCGGGGGCGTTCTCGTCGTCTGCCACCAGACGCGGCTCGTCCAGCACGCGCGTCATCTCGGCCGCATCGCCCAGCGCGCGGTTGATGCGCTGCATCATGGAGCTCACGTAGTTCAGACGCATGGTGAGGTTGTACGTATAGGTAAAGATCATGACAAGCGCGCCGGCCGAGATGCCAAACCACGCATTGCCGCCCGCGACGAACACACTCACCACGGCCATGGTAATGACGATAAGGCCCGAGGTCGTAAAGTTGCGTTGCATCATGGCGTGCATCGATACCGTTTCGGCATCGCGCGCGGCACGGTCGGCGGTATCGAATAGGTCGCGCTCAAAGTCCTCGCGCCCGCAGGTCTTGACGGCCAGGATATTCGTGACCGCGTCGGAAAGCACGCCCGACAGCTTGTTCTGCGCGGCGGACGTCGCGGCCGAAAGCGGCATGATGCGCTTGTACATAAGCCAGACAAACGCGATGTAAACGACCATGATGCCCACCAAAATCACGGTAAATGTGGGCACTACCGGGGCGAGCGCCGCTACCGTACAGATGACCGAGGTGATGGTGGGGATGAGCGAATACACCGTCACGTCCACCAGACCCGTGTAGCCGCTCATAAAACGGCTCGTTTGGCTCACAAGCGATCCGCCAAATCGGCTGGTGTGGAATGTCATGGATTGATTGGAGAGCGTGTCAAAGCACAGGCGCGCCAAGTGATAGTTGCCCGCAATCTCGAGCTTGTAGACGGTGTAGTCCTGCAGCTTGGAGAGGATTTGGCCCACTAGGTTAACGAGCACGAGCGCCAGAATGTAAGGGCCAAAGACCTCAAACACCTGGTCGCCTGCCACGGGGCCGGCCTGGACGCGGTCGACGATAAGGGCCATCACGTAGGTGTTGGCAAACGTAAGCAAAAAGATGTAGCCCGCCGACGAGAACACCGAGAGAAAGACGATCAGCGGCTGCGTGCGCGTGACGTCCCAAAAACGCTGCAGCGTGCGGTGCACGGTGGAGCGTTTGAGCGGACTGGTGTTTCTCTGAGACATGGGCTTCCTTTCGCGTCTGATAGGGCGATACGCCATTGTTGCACACTAAAGTGCACTTCAGACATGCGCGACACGAAAAGCGCCCGCGCCCCGCGCTTGCGCAGACGCCCCGCCGTCAGGCACGGCTAGTCCTTGTCTTCTTGGTCTGCGAGCAGGCCCGCGGACGCAAGCCCCAAGATCGCGTCGGCCTCCTCGGCATCCTCCAGCGCGTCGATGTCCTTGAGCTTGCGCTCCATAACGTTGGTGCGCGTGGTGATAATGCCCTCGACCGTCTTGCCCGCGGTCTCGATCTGCTGCTGCGCGCGGCGCAGCGCCGCCTGATAGCGCGGCAGCTCAGCCTTGACGGCGGAAAGCACGCGCAGCACGTCATCGGTGCGTTTTTGCAGCCTAAACGTCTGATAGCTCATCTGCAGGCTGTTGAGGATGGCGGCCATGGTACTGGGGCCGGCAACGTTGACGTGATAGTCGCGGCCCAGGGTCTCGATAAGCCCGGGGTGACTGACGACCTCGGCATACAGGCCCTCAAACGGCACAAACAGAATGCCAAAGTTGGTGGTCGCGGGCACGCTCAGATACTTTTCGCAGATGTCCTTGGCCTCGCGTTTGACCATCGCATCGAGCGTCTTGCGCGCAGCGGCGACGGCCTCCGCGTCGCCCGACTCCTGGGCGTCGAGCAGATGCTCGTACGCGTCACCCGGAAATTTGGAGTCAATCGGCAGCAGCACGGGATCGCCCTCGTCTACCGGCAGCTTGACGGCAAACTCAACACGCTCCGAGGCGCCAGGCTTGGTGGCAACGTTTTCCAGATACTGGTCGGGCGTAAGGATGTCCGCCAGGATCGCGCCCAGCTGCACCTCGCCCAAAATGCCACGCGCCTTGACATTACCCAGCACGCGCTTAAGGTCGCCCACGCCGGTGGCGATGGATTGCATATCGCCCAGGCCCTTGTACACGGCCTCGAGCTGGTCGCTCACTTGCTTAAACGATGCAGACAGACGGTCGTTGAGCGTACGGGAGAGTTTCTCGTCCACCGTCGCGCGCATCTGATCGAGCTGCACGTTGTTGTCCTTGCGAATGGCGCCCAGCTGGGCGTCGACCGTCTCGCGCACCTTGTCCAGGCGGTGCTCGATGCCCTCGCGGTTGGCGCCGAGCTGTTGGGCCGTCTCGCGGCGCAGGTCATCCATACGGTCGCCAGCCTGCGAGAACTCACGCGCGATGGTCAGGTAGCGCTGCTGTTCTACGGCGGCATCGGTCGTCTGCTGCTGCGCGATGGCGTTTGCCGTGCGGCGGGTTTCTGCCAGCGCGACGTTCAGGGTGTCGAGCGCGTTGTTGCCCTGCTCGAGCGCCGCGAGCGTCTCCGCGTCGTTGCCGCCACGCTCTCGCAACTCGGCACGAAGGCCTTTAAGCTGCAGGGCGCAAACCACGGCAACTCCCACCGCCACCAAGGCAATCACAACAAGCGCAATATCAATAGCAGACATAGACTCCGCCCAACAAACCCAATCGATTATCAATCAAAACCGCGATCAATCTTACCCCGCCACACGCACCGAGCGCCCGGCCCCTTCTTGGGTGCCCCTCTCCTCCGCATATTCCATAATGCGGCGCGCCGTTTCCCTGCTCACCTTTGAGTCATCGCCGGCCAAGTATGCGTATACGTTTCCTTTATTCAGGTGCAGAGCACGGCAGAGGCCATAGCGCGTTACACCCGATTCCTCCAATGCTTCCAGTGTTCTCTTTCTCATCAGGGCGTTCACCCTTCTATCAGCCGCCGGCTTTTCTTTCACCCCTCTATACGCGCGCCAAACGTTGGCGTAACGATTGGGGATCTTATCCTCGGTGCATAGAGACGCCATGCCACCCGCTTGATCGTACAAAGATAAAACGCCTCGGTAATCCTCTTCCATCCACGAGCCCTCGGATAAACCCAGAACGTATTCGGCTTTTCCTTGCGCCAAAGCGAGCAAAAACAGAGGCTCCGCCACGCGCGGCGCAACCGTCGTCGCCTGCTCAACCAGTTTTCTAAAACTCAGCGACTGCTGCCCGGACAGCTCTCGGCAATAGCCTTTCAAAAATCCCTCAAAAGTCAGATTCAACCGAGCACCTCCGTTCATTTGCTATTATTATTCATCTTCAATAGTACTATTCAGTCGCACGACAGGACCCAAAGGATGCAAGAATTCTACTCGTGGCGATAATCCGTACACCCTAGAAGTCCTAATGTGACAAACGCTAGCTCTCCCAGCCGGCGCGAACGGTTGTCACGACATCGCCTAGGCGCTGGCCGAGTGCCGCCAAGTGCTGAAGCACCTCATTGGGCGAGGCGCCGTTGAGAATGCACGTGAAGGCATATGAGGCCAAGAAGATTGCCGCGAGTCCCAACGGGATCAGCACAATCATCGCTAACGTGCGCAGGCGCTGGCCCACGCGGCGGTGACGCGTGCGGCGCTTGTCGAACGCGAGCTCCTGCGCATATGAATCTTGTTGTACGGAATAGGCCTCTGGCGCCGATTCACACCCGGGCACAGCTGCAGGTACAGCAGTGGGCACGACATTTTGCGCAGGGGGCTGAGCGGCTACCCCTTGCATTTGCATCTCCATGAGTCGTTGCTGCTGACGCAGCATGCGCTCAGCTTGTCGCTGCGGGGTCTCAAGAAACAGATCCATGCTGGCCTCCAAAATCGGAGCATTCGACGCTTACGATCAGCATCCCGCACCGCCAAGGCCACGGCAACGCAATCCGTAGCAATAGCTGCAAAGTTTCTTGTTGACAAAAGCTGTCGAAAACCTCAACAACTCCCCTACCAGCACTTTCTCTGAGCTTTTTTATCGAATGATCTTTTGCCCTTCCATCAACCCGCCAACTAACCAAAAGCTGACCAAAAGCTTGACGGAAATTGTGTAGACCGGGACCCCAATCAGAACCACCCTTAAAAAGGGTGGTTTGCTCTTAGGGTATAACCCACGGGCC
>CATXXF010000038.1 GCA_958403395.1 uncultured Collinsella sp. | reverse complement strand
CTGACCCCCTGTTTTCGAAAGTGCGGGGAAAATCGCGGGAAGCCCAACCAGACCACAGTTTTACCAACAATTTATCAGGGGTTTTGTTGCCAAAAAACGGTTTGTGGTCGGCGGTATTCGATTTTTCACCCCACTTCCGAAAAGCCGCCCGTGGGCGCTGTGCTCACGGGCGGCTTTTGCTAACGTTGCGCTACAAATGCGCTTGTTTTGTCCAATAGCTAGGCGCTACTTGACCTCGATGAGCTCGTACTCGCTCGTGCCCAGGCCGATTTTTTCGGCGTGCGCGATGCACGCGCGCCAGTCGGTGTCGGGATGCGTGATGCAGAAGGGGTCGCGCGCCTGCTCGCCCTCCAGATGCTCGTGATTGTGCTCCATCTTGGCCGCGCTATCGGTGAGCTCGGTGTTGGGCAGCGGCTCGGATGCCATGACGGCATCGGCGCAGGCCTGGTCGATGGCGACCGGGTCGAAGCTCGCGAACATGCCGATGTCGTTGACGATAGGCGTGTCGTTTTCGGGATGGCAATCGCAGTTGGGGCTGATATCCATGGCAAGCGAGATATGGAAGTTCGGGCGGCCGTCGACGACGGCCTTGGTGTACTCGGCGATCTTGCAGTTGAGCACGTCGGCCGCGGCTTCATAGCCGGGCTTGATGGCGTCCTGGTTGCACACGCCGATGCAGCGGCCGCAGCCCACGCAGCGATCGTGGTCGATGGCAGCCACGTGCACCGTGCGAGTAGCGCCGTTGGCAAGCTCGCGCTCGCGGGTGTCGTCGAACGAGATAGCGTTGTGCGCGCAGATTTTCTCGCAGGCATGGCAGCCAACGCAGTGCTCGGTCGCGACGTTCGGCTTGCCGGCGGCATGCTGCTCCATCTTGCCGGCACGGCTGCCGCCGCCCATGCCCAGGTTCTTCATGGCGCCGCCAAAGCCGGCCTGCTCATGGCCTTTAAAGTGGGTGAGGCTGATCACAATATCGGCGTCCATGAGTGCCTGGCCGATCTTGGCCTCGTGCACGTACTCGCCGCCCTCGACCGGGACGAGCGCCTCGTCGGTACCCTTGAGGCCGTCGGCGATGATGATCTGGCAGCCCGTGGCATACGGGGTAAAGCCGTTCTGATAAGCGGTGTCGATGTGCTCGAGCGCGTTTTTGCGGCTACCGACGTAGAGCGTGTTGCAGTCGGTGAGGAAGGGCTTGCCGCCCAGCTCCTTCACGACATCCGCGACGGCGCGGGCGTAGTTGGGGCGCAAAAAGCTCAGATTGCCCAGCTCGCCAAAGTGAATCTTGATAGCGACGAACTTGTTCTCAAAGTCGATCTGCTCGATACCGGCGTGACGTATGAGGCGCTTGAGCTTGTCGAGCTGGCTCTCGCGAGCATGCGTGCGCAGGTTGGTGAAGTACACCTTAGCGGGTGCTGCGGGTGCAGTTGCGGTCATAGATATATCCCCTCGGTCTATATGGCGTTACAGACATAAGAGGATGGTACCCGTTAAAGCGGGGTTAATGTCAAGCACGGCGCCTTGTCATTGGGGACGTTCTTAACGACTACTCCTGGACTTTGAGGGCTTCGGCCAGACTGACGCGCTTGATGGAGCGCGTGTGCAGCAGCGCCACGACCAGGTAGGTCGCAAAGCCAACGCCGACGCAAGCAACCATGGACCAAGCGGGCACGTAGATCTCGATATTGCCGTTGTAGGCGAGCAGCATCGAGCGGAAGATGGCCGTGAGCGAGCCGATAATGACCGGCAGGCTCAGCACAAGCGACGCCGCCACGCACAGCGTAATCGAGCGGATGTACAGATGCGAGATCTCGCTATCGCGATAGCCAAAGACTTTCATGTAGCTAATCGAACGGGCGCTGTGGTCGATCACGGCCTTGGTCAGCAGGTACATAAACAGCAGGAAGATGAACACCGCAAGCCCAACCATCATTCCGATCATTTTGCTCATCATGCCGATGAACTGGTCGCCCACGGCGCGCATGTCGTCGGGCGTGGTGTCGCCGGCAAAGTAACGAGCATCGAGGTCGAGCTTCTCGTCGCTCACATAGCCGTTAAAGTAGGCGGCGTCGTTGTCGAACAGCTCGTTAAAGTCATCGATGCTCATGTAGATATTCATGTCCGACTTGGAGCCCCAGGCGGCGTCCCTGCCCTCGTACTCAAGGGAATAATGCTCGCCCTCGTACTTGTCGCCGAGCGTGACCTTCTGGCCCTCGCTCCAGCCAAACTTATCGAGCAGACCGCCGCCAAAGACGACGCGTCCGTCGCCGACGTTGAGGTCTTTCCAGTAGCGCGAATCGGGCGAGATGCCGTAGACGGAAATCGTCTCCTCGCCATTTCCATCGCCGCGGTCGTATTGCAGCTGGTAGACGGCGTATTTCTCGGCCTGCGCGATTGCGCCCGCGCCATTGTCGATCGTATTGACCGGGTGGATATCGTCGTTGTCAGCGTCGATCTTAGAGGCCTTGTCGATCAGGCCGATGGCCTCATCGCGGTCGCAGCCGAGGGCATCGGCAAGATCGTCAAGGCGCGCGTAGAGCGCATCCTTCTTGTCCTGAACCTTGGCAAGCGCGTTCTGCGCTGCGGTCAGGCTCTCGGCAGACGAAGATGCGGTCGCGGCATCGGCTGCCGTCTGCGCCGCATCGGCCGCGTCGTCGAGCTCGTCATCGGCATCCTGAGCGGCAGAAAGCAGCGCGCCGTCAACCGACTGCAAGCGCTCGAGTGCCGACCACTGCTCGCGCTCCTCGACAGTGCCATTGAGCTCTAGCGGGGCCTTGAGTGTGTACTGGTGCTCGGCGACCAGGCTTGTCTCGAGGTTGTCGGCGTAGTGCGTCATCGTGGGCAAAATCGCCAGGCCAAAGAGCAGCAGCAGCGAGGCAAACGCGATGCCCACGAACAGCGTGGCGAAGTTGCCCAGATTGCGCAGGAAGATACGCAGGCGGAAGCGCGAGACAAAGCCCATGCGCTCCGGCAGCTGCAGGCCGCGCTTGGTGCCCGACTTGCCGCTCGCTTCGTGACGAAGGAACTGCAACGGCGTCTTGCCCATTTTGCGAAGCAGACCCACCAGCGTGATGAGGATGAGCGCGACGGCGGGAACCACGGCGCACTTCACAAAGATCTCCCAGCTCCAGTACACCTGGAAGGGCGGCAGGCTGTACGACCCGTAATAGAGGCTGCGCATGGGCTCGGTAAAGAACACAACGCCGAGCGCAGTGCCCAAAAGCGCCGCGACCACGCCCAAGATGGCGGGAAGTGCCAGGTAGTGCAGCACGATCTCGCGACGGCGATAACCGCTGGCGAGCAGCGTGCCGATGATGGCGCTCTCCTCCTCGATGGTGGCGTCGGTAAGGACCACAAAGACGAACGCCATGATCACGATGATGATGTCGAGCAACGTCATCCACATCATGGAGTCGCCGTCCACGTCGTCGCGCGCGTAGCCAATGCCCTGGTTGGAATCGGCGTCGATGAGCTCATCTACGCGTGCATCGGCATCGGTCAGTGCCTCCACCATATCCTGCTCCGCATCGATGCGGTCCGCGGTGGAGAGGTCGCGGTCGTTAAAGGTAAAGGAGTAGGTGTAGGCGGGTGCGCCGCCGGCATCCTCGAGCGCGGCAAAGCCGGCGTCGGTGACCTCGGCAACACCATAGGTGATGGTGTTCACCGTAAAGTCCGAATTGTTGAGGAACAACGCCTGGCTATCGGGCTGGGTCATGATGCCGCAGATGGTGTAGGTGCGGCCCTCAAGCTCGACCTTATCGCCCACGGCGAGATCGTTGTTGGTGGCGAAGACACGGTCGATTGCCACCTCATCGTCCGTCTTGGGCTGCCTGCCCTCACAGTAGGACGCGATATCGACCTTGGTGCGGTGCGCATAGGTGCGCAGCGTGCGCTTGGTGCCGTCGTCGCCGGCGGTCTTTTTGATGATGGCGTCGATGGAGAAATTCTTGTAGAGCGTGACGCCGCCGACGTCGCCGGCTGCGTCCTCGGCCGCCTTGAGTTGATTGTCGGTAGCCTCGAAGGAGGTGGTCACGCGGCCGTCCTCGATCGTGTACGCATCGCGCATGTCGTCGATAAGGCAACCGATGGAATGCGCCGCGAGCAAAAAGCCCGAGGTAAGGGCGATGCTTCCGCACATAAGCAAAAAGATGCCCAGGTACTTGCCGATATTGCGGCGCAGCTCGCGCGGGAGACGTTTTGCGAGAGGTGTCATGGTGCCGCCTACCAATCGAGCTCGGCGGCCGCGACGGGCGACTCGTTGAGCCCATCCTCGACGATGCGCCCGTCGCGCAGGCGCAGCACGCGATTGGCCATGCGCGCGATGGCGGCGTTGTGGGTGACGATGATGATGGTGCAGCCGTAGGTGCGGTTTACATCCTCCATGAGCTGCAAGATTTCCTTGGACGTCTTATAGTCGAGCGCGCCCGTGGGCTCGTCGCACAGCAGCAGGCCCGGGTTTTTGACGAGCGCGCGGCCGATGGCGCAGCGCTGCTGCTGGCCACCCGAGACCTGGCGCGGGAACTTGTTGCGGTGCTCGTAGAGGCCCAGCGAGCGTAGCAGGTCGTCAATGTTGAGCGGGTTTTTGGACAGGTGCGCCGTGACCTCGATGTTCTCCTTGATGGTGAGATCGGGCACCAGGTTGTAGAACTGGAAGACAAAGCCCAGCTCGCGGCGGCGGTACTCACCCAGGTCGGCGGGCTTGAGCACCGTGAGGTCGCAGCCGTCCACCATGATGGAGCCGCCGTCGGCATCCTCCAGGCCACCGATCAGGTTAAGGAATGTTGATTTGCCCGAGCCGGAGGGCCCCAGCATGACGCAGATCTCTCCGCGGTTGATGGACGTGTCGATGCCGTCGAGCACTGTCAGGCGCGCATCACCGTCGCCGTAGTGCTTCTTGAGCCCCTTGACCTGGACGTAGGCTTGCTTCGTCGCCATGCTATCCCCCATTGTTAGCCCCGTACTACTTTATGAAAGTAATAGTAAACCTTGGCGAACTATTTTGGAGCGAGGCCTGGGATTTATTTCAGACTAGTCATTGGGGACGTTCTTAAATGACTAGTCGCTGGGGACACTCTTTCGCCACCCGACAGCTGGGGACAGTCCTTGGCAACCCGACCGGCAAGCCGGCGGTTCGGCAAAGACTGTCCCCGATGACTAGTCGTTTAAGTCTGTCCCCAATGACCACTCTTGGTCGTTTAAGACTGTCCCCAATGAGTAAGACTGTCCCCAATGAGTACCCAATGACTAGGTGGCTAGGCGTGGGATTTGGTGCGTGCGAGGGCTAGGCCTACGGCGGCGATGGCCACGGCAAAGAGTGCCGTGACGCCCAGATCGCAGGCGATGTCGCCCAGCACGGTGGACGTCAGGTCCGCGGCGAGCGCCTTGCCGATCGCGTCGTTCACCCAATATGTCGGCACAAAGTGCGCCACGGTCTGCACGGCCGGGTCCATCAGCGACAGCGGCATCCAGGCGCCGCCCAAAAACGTCATGAGCATGCCGAGCAGGTTGCCCACACCGTTGAGCAGCTCCTCGCGCGCACCCAGGCTCGAAAGGGCAAAGCCAACGGCCAGAGGCGTGCACGCCAGGGCAAACGTCACCGCCAGCGCCAGACACACACGACCCACGCCGACCTCGGCGACCGCGCCGGCAAAGCCCACGACGCCCATCATGCTCGACACAAACCAGATACAGACGGTGAGCACGGCGGCGGCCGCAAACACGGCGAGCGAACGCTGACGCTCGGAGATTGGGCCGGCATCCATACGACGCACGCGCTCGGGCTCGTTCATGCCCGAGAACACTAGCCCCACCGATACGATGACCGACGAGATAATCGCGTACGCGCCAAAGTTGAAGTACGACTCAAGCGTGGCAGCGGCCGTCGAGTCGACCTTGACCTGCTCGATCTCGACCTTGGCGCGCTTCGCGGCGGCATGCTCGGCCGCCTTGGCAACATCGCCGTTGGGGGCAGCGGGTTCAAGTGCCGCCGCAGCGCCCGCGAGCGAGATCCAGCGCGAGGCCTCGGCAGACGAAAGCGCCGCCGCCATGGTGCCGGCACCGTAGGTCACATCGAGCTTGGGCAGAGACTCCCCCGCTCGGGCGGCTGCAACGAGGTCGTCCTCAAACCCCTCCGGGATAAAGAACACGCAGTCGGCGCTACCCTTGGCGCTGTTGCTCTTGGAGAGCGCGTCCGCAAGGTCGTAGGTGTCGTCGCCGACGCCCGTGACCAGCTCAAAACGAGAACCCAGATGCTTGGTAAGCGCACGCGAAAGGTCGCTGTCATCGCGGTCGACCACGATCACGTTGGTGTCGTAGGGCTTGTACTCGGTAAGCTGCGACGAGTTCCAGCTCACCGAGGCCGCGATGAATACGCCCATGAGCGAGATGAACACCGTATAGATGAGCAGGTAGAACGGGTGCGCCTGCGCCATGCGAAGCGCGGTCTTAAAGGTGCTCATAGCGGCTCCTTCCAAAGATCAGCGTAGCGGCAGCGACAAACACCAGGGCCATCAGGACGAGCGCGCCGGCGCGGACGGCGAAGGGCCCCAGGTCCTCAAAGAAATACAGGCGATTGAACATGTCGCAGATGAGCTTGACGGGGTTGAGCCAGCACTCGGCCGGGCAGGCGCGGGCGACGTCGTCGGCAAGCGCCATCGCCGGTTCGCCGTAGAGTCCGGCGAACAAAGCGCACGTGGTGGCAAAGCCCGTGAGGATGACCGACTTGGACGCCTTGCCACCCTTAACGGGAAGCGTGCCCACAAAGAGCCCCAGGCCCGTGGCGGCAAGCGCGGATGCAGCACCGCCCACGAGGCACAGCCCCTCGCGCCCGCCAAAGTCGATGCCAACGACCAGGCGCACGTAGCCAATCGCGATCGTCATCGAAGCTAAGGAGACCAGCCACGAACCCACAAAGATACCGGCCAGCGACGCCGTCTTGGAAAGACCACCCACGCAGCGGCGCGCGCCGAGGCCCGACAGATTGGGCTGCAGATCGACGACGCTCAAGGCGGCAAACTCGGCAGACATCATCGCGACCAGGCCAAAGAGCGCGTAGTAGTAGATGACCGTGCCATCGGGTGTGGTGCGTGTCAGGCTTACGCGGCGGGTGCCGCCCTCGAGCGACAGGGCGCGCGCAACCGCCTCCGGGTCGGCGAGCGCCGCCGGGTTGTCCTGGGCAATCTGGCGCATGAGCTCGGCATTTTGTGTATACGAGCTTGCCACCGTCTCAAGGATGCTGCGGTCAGTGAGCACCGACGACGCACGCGAGTTGTCATAGCTCGAAAGCAACGTGAGTTTGGGCGTGCCCGCGGCAACCAGCGTGTAAATGCCCGCGACTTCGCCGGCCTTGAGCGCTTTGCGCGCGGCAGCCAAGTCTTCGTACTCGCTCACATCGAGCAGTTGATCGTCGCCCTCCTTGGCAAGCGACGTCGCCACGTCCTTAAAGGTTGAGGCGTCCCAGGCCTCGTCAGCGACAACGGCTACCGGCACCGGGTCGACCTTGCCGTCGGAGCTCAGGTTCGCAAACATAAACATGAACATCGTGGAAAGCGCGACGGGAAAGACCGCGCCCCAAACCCACGTGCTCGGCCGGCGCAGCAGCGTCTTGACCGTAATGATAATGGTGTTGAACATGGCCGCCCCCTAGTCGCGCAGCTCGCGGCCGGTGATCTCGAGGAACACGTCGTTGAGGGTCGGCGGCTCGCTCCACACGCGACCGAGTGCCACGTCGGCGGCGCGCAGCGTGTCGAGGATGTCGACCAGGTTGTGCGGACTCGCCTCGCAGGTGCAGACGAGTTCGCCGCCGGACAGATCGACGCTGAGCACGTGCTCGAGGGCGCGCAACCGCTCGACCGTGGCGGGCTCGACGGCGCCTACCTCGACGGTCACGCGCTCGCCCATCTGAATCATGCGCTTGAGCTCGTCGTTGGTGCCCTGCGCCAGCACGCGACCGCCGTCCATGATCATGATGCGGCTGCAGATCTGCTCGACTTCCTCCATGTAATGGCTGGTATACACCACCGTGGCGCCCTCGTCGCGCAGGCGGCAGATGCCCTCCAGGATGGCGTTGCGGCTCTGCGGGTCGACCGCCACCGTGGGTTCGTCGAAGAAGATGAGCTCGGGTTTGTGCGCGATGCCGCAGGCAATGTTAAGCCGGCGCGCCAGGCCGCCCGAGAGCTTGCCGGGGCGGAACTTGGTAAAGTCGCCCAGCCCGACAAAGTCGATGGCTTCGTCGACCAGCGCGCGACGGCGCTTGCGGTCGTTGACGTAAAGGCTGCAGAAATAGTCGATGTTCTCGCGCACCGTGAGCTCGTCGAACACCGCCACCTGCTGCGGCACCACGCCGATGCGGCGCTTGAGGTCGTAGCGGGTGGGTGTCATGGGTTCGCCGAACAGCTCGATGGTGCCTTTGTCGTAGGCAAGCAGCTGCAGAATGCAGTTGATGGACGTGGTTTTGCCCGAGCCGTTGGGGCCGAGCAGGCCAAAGATCTCGCCGGGGGCGATGCTCAGGTTAAAGTGGTCGAGCGCAATAAGATCGTCGTAGCGCTTGACGAGGTTTTCGACGTGGACGATATCTGTCATGAGGCGGCCCTTCCGTTGATTGCGGCCCGGTACGATTGCATCATCGCAGGAGCCGACGGCGCGCGCCAGTGAGCTTTGTCACGAGTGCGAGGGGGGCGGAGGCGAAACCCCCGCTCGCGTGAGTGATCGACGCCGCTTTGCCGCGTGGGAGGAATGTCACAGTTGCGCAGGCGGCGCCTCCCCCGCGCGCGGCTTCGCGTACAATACCCGTATGAACAGGCTTTTCGACAAATCGATCGTGCTGGCGTGCTGCATTGCGGCCGCCATGGGTCTTGCCGCGGACGCTCGCTTGGTCACGGCGTTTTGCCTTGGAGTTATCGCCACCTCGCTGGCCGAGGTCGCACAGGGAGAACGCACGCGCCGCACAAGCGAGGCCACGAGTTACGTTTACATCATCGCGGCTGTCTTCGTGCCGCCGTTTGTGCCGTTTGCGCCTCTCGCCCTCTATGACATCGCGCGGCGCGTGCGCCGTGAACACGTTTGGGTCGCGCTGGGCATTGGCGTCGCCTTTGTCTTTGCGCTCGTCGCGGACCTTCGTGCCGATGCGCTTACCGCCCGAACGCTCCTGCTGACCGCCATCCTTTCGGTTGCCGCCACCTTGTTATCACTACGTACCGCCCAGTTGGAGCGCGAGCAGCAGCGCATGCACCGTATCCGCGACGAACTGCAGGAGCGTGCCCTGGCGCTCGAAGCGCGCAACCGCGATCTTGCCGACCGCCAGGACTACGAAGTCGAGCTCGCGACGCTCGCCGAACGCGCCCGCATCGCGCGCGAGATCCACGATAACGTCGGGCACCAGCTCACGCGCGCCTCACTGCAAGCCGAAGCCCTGCGCGTGGTCCACGCCGACGAGCCCGGCGTCGCCGCCGATTTCGCCGACGTCAAACGTACGGTTGACGAGGCGCTCCAGCTTGTGCGTACTAGCGTCCATGCGCTCAACGACAACGCTGTCGACCTTTCCGTGCAGCTCGAACGCATTGTTGAAGGCGCGCGCTCGGACAGCGGCCCGCAGATTGAGCTTGAGGTTATGACCGAGCATGCACCCGCAAACGTCGCGAACTGCTTTGCGGCGGTCCTGCGCGAGGCGCTCTCCAATACCATACGCCACGCTTGCGCCCATACTGTCACCGTACGGTGCATGGAGCATCCGTCGTTTTACCAGCTCATCGTTACCGACGATGGCGTGGGAGGGGTCCAAGCAATCGGCCGTGGCGCCGCGGAGGGCATGGGGCTCGCCTCCATGCGCGAGCGCATCGAGGCGCTTGGCGGCACCTTCACCGCCGGTCCGCGCGCCGGCGTCGGCGGCTGGCGCGTGTTTGCCACCGTTCCCAAACAGCAAGGAGATGAGGACCGATGAGGCTCATCGTTGTCGACGACGACCGTTTGGTAGTCGATTCGCTCAAGATTATCCTGGGCGCCCAGCCGCAGATCGAGGTGGTGGGCACCGGTGCCAACGGCGACGATGCGGTGGCGCTCTACGCCGAGCACGCACCCGATATCGCGCTGCTCGACATTCAGATGCCGGGGCGCGACGGACTTTCGGCGGCACGCGAAATCCTTGAGCGCGACCCTGCGGCGCGCGTGGTGTTTCTGACGACATTCTCGGATGACGAGTACATTGTGTCGGCGCTCAAACTGGGTGCCCGCGGCTATCTGATCAAAACCGATGTCGCCGCCATTCCGCCAGCGTTGGCGCAGGTCATGGACGGCAAACGCGTGCTCGAAGGCAAGGCGATCGAGGATATCAACTTTGATGGGGCGGACGTCGAGGCCGGTGCGACCCGCCGGCCCGCGGCCTTTGTCAGCCTGACCGACCGCGAGTTCGAAGTCGCCGAGCTTATCGCCCGCGGCCTCGACAACAAGGAGATCGCCGCCACCGCCTACATGGGCGAAGGCACCGTGCGAAACCACATCAGCTCGATCCTAGCCAAAATGGGCCTGCGCAACCGCACGCAGATCGCCATCGCCTACCTGCGAGGGTAGTTGCCCGAAGATTGACCGCCCCGGCAGAGTAAAATTGCTGTTACCGATTTAATGCCATTTCAAAACTATGCCGGATTACGGGGCAAAAGTCGGAACCCTCATCCATACCCGCATTTTCTGCAAAATGACAGCTCATCTACCTGCGGTTTTATTTTCACGGATATCGGCATGGTTGAGGGCTCGTGACTCAGCCCCGTAAACCGACATAGTTTTGTTCGGGTGGCCCTGCACGAGCGCCTCCGCAAGCCTCGCGGGACCAAAATGATCCGTTTTCTTCCGCCCGTGGGAATCGGCTGACGGCGCCCGCCACGAAATCGGCCCATCTACTACGTTTGAATCGATACCCCTGACCATACCTTCGTTTTGAACAAAACCACAGGCGTTCTACCTGCGGTTTTGTTTTTGCAATTTTCTGTATGGTCGGAGGTTCGCTATCCAGCCCCGTAATCCGGCATGGTTTTGTTCGTGGCGGTACAACCGCGCGTTTAAGCGCGGGGCCGGTGGGGCAGTTTTGCCCCACCGGCCCTATCCCAGCGCTATACCAGCCCCAGTCCAGAGTTATTCCGGTTTGGTTTCTACCGTGGGAGTCTTGTTCGCCGCAACTGGAGTGCGGGCGGTGTCCATGCTCAGACAGTGCTTGGGGCAGCTCTCGATGCACTCGCCGCACACCACGCAGGCGTACGGGTCGATCGACCAGGTGCCGCCTTTGCGATCGACCGCGAGCGCGCCCGCCGGGCAACGCCGCGCGCACATGCCGCAGCAGATGCACACGTCCATGTCATTGACGATATGCCCGCGCAGGCGCTCGGGCGCCGTCAGCTTCTCCTGCGGATAGCACACCGTGACCGGCTGCTTGACCATAGAACCCAAGGCCGTCTTGGCAAATGTCAGTAAACTCATGCCGCGCCTACCTTTCCGTGCAGCTAATGCAGGGGTCGATGGTCAGGATAATCATGGGCACGTTGGCAAGGAGCACGCCCTGCAGCGCATGCGTCAGACCCGCCAGGTTCTGCGACGTCGGCGTACGCACGCGAAAACGGTCCAGGTTCTTGGTGCCGTTACCGCGCACATAGTAATACGCCTCGCCGCGCGGCTGCTCAATCACAACCTCGCCACGCGCGCCGTCGGCCGGCGTGAGCTTGGTGCGCCCGCCGATGCCGTCGTGCGGAATCTTGCCCACAAGCTCCTTGATGATGTCCATGGCCTGCGTGACCTCGGCACAACGCACCTGGCAGCGGGCATAGCAGTCGCCATCGCTAGCAACGATAGGCTCAAACGCGGCCAGGTCCGCATAGGCGCCGTCGCCGAACATGCGCACGTCGTAATCCACGCCCGAGGCGCGACCGAACGGGCCGACCATCGACAGATTAAGCGCTTCCTTCTTGCTAATCACGCCCACGCCATGCAGGCGCTCGCCGCAGCTATTGTCGTCCAAAAACGTATGCACCAGGGCCTCGTAGTCGGGGCGCATGGCGTCAAGCGTCTGGACAATGCCGGCCAGCTCGGAGTCCTCGATATCGTGCTTAAGGCCGCCGATCTCGTTAATCGAAAGGATCACGCGGCCGCCGCAGGTGCTCTCAAAAATCTTGAGAATCTGCTCGCGCAGGGTCCACGAGCGATAGAACAGCGCCTCGAAGCCAAAGGCATCGGCGAGCAGGCCCAGCCACAGCAGGTGTGAGTGAATGCGCGAAAGCTCGTGCAAAATGGTGCGGATATACTGCACGCGGCCGGGCACCTCGATGTCGAGCATGCGCTCGCAGGCGCTGGCATAGCCGCAGCTGTGGCCCACGGCGCAGATGCCGCAGATGCGCTCAGCGATGTAACCAAACTGATGCATATCGCGCTTTTCGGTGAGCTTCTCGAGTCCGCGGTGCACAAAGCCGATCTGCGGAATTGCCTCGATGACGCGGTCGTCCTCGATCACCAGGTCCAGATGAAGCGGCTCGGGCAGCACCGGGTGCTGCGGGCCAAACGGAATAACGGAGCGATGTGCCATGGACCTTACGCCTCCTTTTTCTGCTTGTCGCGGGCGGCCTTGGCGGCAAGCGCCGCGCGGACCTTGGCCGCTTTCTCGGGATCCATGGCGGCGAGCTTTGCTTCCAGCTCGGCGGCTTTGAGCGCGGCCTTGGCGGCAGCTTCATCGTGCTGAGCATCGGAGCCGGCAGCCGCAGCGGGCTGAGCGACAGTAGCACCCGCAGCACCCTCCCCCGCAGCGGCCGCGGCAGCGGCGGCCTTCTCGGCCGCAGCCTTGCGCGCCTTGGCCTCGGCAGCGGCACGGACCTTCATGGCCTTCTCGCGCGCAGCCTTCACCTCGGGCGTGATAACGCTCATGGGTTCGGCAGTCGAGACCTGGTAGAAAAAGCCCTTAAAGTCGAGCTGCATGTCGGTGATGGCAAGTCCAAATAGGTCGTGGGCCTCATTTTCAAACGGGAACACCGCGGGGTAATACGAGCTGATGGACGGAATCTCCTGGCACTGGTCGATGCCCTCAACCACCAGGTTCTCAATCGCATAGCTGCCGTCCTGAGCGATCCGCTCCTGAGCAGCACGAACGTTGATAAACGTATAGACCAGGCGATACGATCCGTCGTCCACACAGCGCTCGGCGTGCATTTGCACAAAGCGCGCGCCGACGCCCTTGAGCGCCTGGACATGCGACAGGAGCTCGTCGATCCCGACGGTGGTATAGATTGCCTTTTGCATTACTCGGCCTCCTTTGCAGCGACGGGCGTCTCAGCAGGTGCGTCGCCAGCGGCGGGCGCGGCGGGCTTCTCGGCAGGCGCGTCACCGGCACCGTCAGCCCCGGCCCCCGCAGCCACAAACCCGTCCTCGCCCAGCTCAACGCCACCGTCCCAGGTTGCGGCACCGCCCACGGTGAGCGGGTCACCGCCAGCACGCATCACGGCCTCCTTCTGGTCCAGGATGCCGCACGCCTCCACAATGGCATCGATTACGGTCTCGGGGCGAATGGCGCACCCGGGCGCGTACACGTCCACGGGAATCGCGCGGTCCACGCCGCCGATCACGTTATAGGCATCGCGGAATACGCCGCCCGAACACGCGCAAATTCCGCACGCCACCACGCACTTGGGCTCGAGCATCTGGTTGTAGATCTGGCGCACGACGGGCAGGTTCTGCGCGTTGACCGAACCCGTCACCAAAAAGATATCCGCATGCTTGGGGTTGCCGGTATTGACCACGCCAAAGCGCTCCGCATCGAACAGCGGCGTGAGCGAGGCCAGCACCTCAATATCGCATCCGTTGCAGCTCGAGCCGTCGTAATGAATAACCCACGGCGAGCGCGACATTTTATGATCCATGGATGCCGCCTCCTAAATAAACACGTCGACGAGGATGGGCATAAGGTTGAGCAGGCCAAACACCAGCGCCACGCCCCATCCGAGCTTAAAGCAGCTGCGCCAGGTGCTGCGCGCGAAGGTGTTGTCGATCAGGACCTCGACAAAGTACGTCGCGGCCATCACGACCAGGGCGACCACCCAGCTCACCGGGTTGTCCCAAACAAAGAACATGCCCACCCACATCAAAAACAGCACGGTCTCGCACCAGTGCATAAGGGTCATCTTGGCCAGCGTACCGCCGCTCATCTCGGTGGCGACGCCCTGGACGATCTCCTGATGCGCGTGATGCGAATACGAAAGGTCAAACGGCGACTTGCGCAGCTTGATGGTAAGCACCGCGAGCAGCGCGAGGAAGATGGGCGCGCTGTACACGATGATGGGGGCTGACTGCCCCGTCACGGCGATGGAGTCAAAGCTGTCGGTGGCAAGGTACAGGCCCACGCTCATCAGCAGAACGGCGGGCTCGTAACTCATAACCTGCAGCAGCTCGCGGTCGGCGCCAACCTGGGCAAACGGGCTTTGTGTCGAGGCGGACGCCAGCACCACAAAGATCGCGGCGAGCGTCACCATAAAGGCGCACAGCAGCGTGTTGGAGCCCGACACAAAGATGCCGCCGCCCACGACGGTAAAGATGAGCGCGCACGCCATATAGGTATCGTCCATGGTGTTTACGCTGGCAGGGGCCTTGCGCAGCAGCTTGGCAACGTCGTAGAAGGGCTGCAGCAGGCGCGGGCCCACGCGTCCCTGCATGCGAGCCGAAAGCTTACGATCAAGACCGTCGATCAGGCCGCCCACAAGCGGCGCCAGCAAGGCAAACGCCACGGTGCCAATAAAAATGCCCACGACGCCCGAACCTTCAAAATACTTGCCGCGCAGCACCGAGGGCGCGCTCATGGCAAGCCGCTCGGGCCCAATCCACGCGCAGCACAGCAGCGCAAACAAGATAATGCTGCAGCACACGACGCTACCCGCGGGGCCAATACGCTTCTCGCCAAGAGCGTCCTCCGAGTACCAATTGCGCTTTTCGGCCTTCACCTCGTGTCCCATCGAGCCGCGGAAATGGCGATATTTGTCGGTTCCCACGCCCGAAAGGTACACGTTGACGTGCGGCTTATTGCTCACGCGGAATGACGTCAGCAGCACCACGGCGATAAACGCCACGATAACCACCATCAGATACATGGCGTCCTTGCCAATAACGTACGGCACGCGGCCAAACACCATGGCCAAGTAAGGCGACACCAGACCGCTCGAGATAACCGGGAACGCCACGCAGCACAGAATCAGCAGCGCGGCGATAGTGTTGAGCGCCATCCATTCGGTCTTATGGACATTGACCTCAACGTTTTGAGCCGTGGGGTCGACGCCCGAAAGCTTGGCAAGCCATTTGCCCCAGAAGTAAAACGTCGCGGCCGAGCCAAAGGCAAGCACCATGATCATGAGCACGTTGCCGGTCTGCGCAAACGCCACCAGGGCACCCCACTTGGACACGAGCATGCCAAACGGCGCCACAAACATGCCCATGATGCCCAGCATCATCAGACGCGTCAGGTGAGGCATGCGGCTGAACATGCCGTCCATGTCCTCGATATTGCGGCTGCCGATATGATGCTCGGCCGTGCCCACGCACAGGAACAGCAGCGACTTTGCCACCGTATGGAACAGGATCAGGAAGATGGCCGCCCATACGGCCTCGGGCGCGCCGACACCCAGGCAGGCACTGATGAGACCCAAGTTGGAAATGGTGGAGAACGCGAGCACGCGCTTGGCATTGCTCTGCGAGATAGCCATGAGAGCGGCGAGCAAAAACGTGATGGCACCCACACTCGTAACCATAAAGCCGGTCACGGGATAGATGGCATAGAGCGGGCTCAGCTTGACCATCAGGAACACGCCGGCTTTGACCATGGTTGACGAGTGCAGCAGGGCGCTCGTGGGAGTGGGGGCAACCATGGCACCCAACAGCCAGGTATGGAACGGCATCTGTGCGGCCTTGGTGAGTGCGGCGAGCGACAGCAGGATGACCGGCATCACCAGCAGCGCGGATTGTGCGGTGCCGGCGCCGGAAAGCTCAATCATGCCCGAGATGGTCAGCGGCATGCCGTTAACGTGCAGGTACATGAGTCCGGCCAAAAACGCGATACCGCCCAGCATGTTGAGGATGATCTGGGTGAAGGCGTTCTTGATGGCCTCGGGCGTGCGCGTGTAGCCAATCATAAGGAACGAGCACACGGTGGTGATTTCCCAGCCGCAGAACAACCACTCAAGGTTATCGCTCGTCACGATGACGAACATGGCCGAGAGGAACAGGAACATAAGCGCCAGGAACTGCGGGCGACGGTCGGGCGCGGTCTGCCCGCGCAGCGCGGCCTCGTGCTCGTCGTGCGCTTGGAAGTCCTTCATGTAGCCCAGGGCATACACGCAGATTAGGCTGCCGACGATGCCGACGGCGAGGACCATGATCACGCTCATGTAGTCCAGGTAGAGCGGCGTTGCGGTGACGGCTTCGGCCGCGGGCAACGTCATGGCTGCAAAGGCGAGCGAGCCCACCAGCTGGACTATGCCGAGCACCGTGGTGAGCGCGTTCCTATATTTGTATGCGTTGTACAGGATGACGGCGCACAGGATGACATCGATGGTGGAGCTGATGATCGAGAGCACATGCGAGGTACCGGGGGCAACCTCAAAGCTCTGCGGACCCGAGCCAAAAAACATGACGGAGACTACAACTGTCACCGCCATAATGATGCCGGAGCCTACAAGCCCCACCGCATCGCGGGCGCGGTCACCGCGAGCGAGCAGCATGCCCAGCGCCGGTACCAGCGGAAACAGGGTAAGGAAATACAGTAGCGTCATACCATCACTCCCCCATGCAAAAACGCTGCAATTGTTTAACGTTATAGCTCAATCGAGGAGTAACGGCGGCAGGTTTTCGGTCAACTGGGGAGTTTTAGGCGTACAGGGCAAGGGCACGTCCGCTTTGGAGCAGTGGCGCGGCAAGAAAAATGCGCCCCTGTGGGCGCACCCTCTTGCTACTCTGCCTGCTTAACGCGCGGCTTGCGACCGCGCGGCTTATCGATAAGCGCATCGGCGCCGCCATCGCGGTACTGGCGGCACCAAGCCTTGACCGAAGACTCGCTAGGAATCTTGTGCTTGATCATGGCCTCGCGAACCGTCAGGCCGTTTTCCAGGCGATCCTTAACCACGGCGAGCTTTACGTCGTACGAATAGGTGTGATGGTGCGAACCGGCGTTGAGAACGGCGTCGGCACCGCCCACGGCATATGCGCGGGCCCACTGGCGAGCCGTGGCCTGGGGAATGCCAAACTTTGCGGCGAGGGCGCGATGACCGACCCCTTCTTGGAGGATCTCGACGGCGCGCTGCCTAACCTCAGGCGCATGCGTGCGAATCCTAGTTGCTTCCGACATACCTGCCACTTCTTAGCCTTAACCGTTAATCTGCTTTCTTACGTGCACGCTAGATAGTAGCATTTTGCTGTTTGCTCAAAGTAGTTAATTAAAATAGACGCGGCGTTATCTGGGCATTTGACACCTATTTACGACATTTCTTTATCGATTATTTACGCTGGTAGCTAGCTCGCAGCTAATCGTCATTCGTTTGCCAACAAAATTGACATCTCTTTATGTCCTTTGGTCTAGAGGGAATAATTATTAACCCCTCCCCCAATAATTTTGAGCGGCCTGCAGGGCAGTGACGCCTCACTCCTCATGATTACCGCGCATTGCCATCCACCCGAGCAAAACAAAAGGCTCTGTTAGACCAAAATTGACATATAGCATTTTTCCGATTTGGGACGATAA
>CATXXF010000037.1 GCA_958403395.1 uncultured Collinsella sp. | reverse complement strand
CTTATGCCCCGCCCCTCCGGAGCCACACGGGAGGCAGGTTAACTAATTCGGGCCCGGCATTCAGAAAAGTCAGTGCAGCAAAATGGCGATGCAGATGTTGCGAACAAGAAAGGGGCACGTTGCTGAAACGTGCCCCCTATGAGTGGGGTATGAGGCTAGCGCTCGTAGATTACGTTACCTGCCAGGTAGGTGGCCTGAACCTTGGTGGCTTGCAGTTCTTGGGGGTCAACGGTGAGCGGGTTTTGGTCCAGGACTACCAGGTCGGCATACTTGCCGGGCTCCAAGCTGCCGAGGTTTTGCTCGTCGCCCGCTGCGTACGCGCTGCCCAGGGTATAGTTGCGCAGAGCTGTGGCCGCATCGATACGCTCGCTCGGTAGCCAGCCGCCCTCGGGCCAGTGGCTTTTGGGGTCCTGGCGCGTGATAGCCGTGTAGAGCACGTTCATGCTGGTAACAGCTGTGATAGGGCTGTTGGTACCGAAGGCTTGGCGAATGCCGCGCTGCTTATAGGTCGCAAACGGCCACATGATGCGGCTGCGCTCCAGGCCCAGATCGCGCTCCGGTCCACCCGGGTCGAGTGTAATGTGACAGGGCTGGCTCGAGGCAACGACGTTAAGCTTGCGTAGACGATCGATGTCCTCGGGCAAGAGGTTCTCCAGGTGCTCGAGCGTGTTATGGCCGTGCTGGGGCAGGCCGTACAGGTCGGCGGCCTCCTCGAAGATATCCAGCGCGGCATGAATCGCACCGTCGCCGATGACGTGGATGCGCACGGTATGGCCGCGCTCCGCGGCCGCCAGAACCAGCTTGCGCATGCGCTCGGCAGGAACCGTCAGGCGACCTTGATCGCCCGGGAAGCGCGGGTTGGTATAGGGCTCGGTGAGATAGGCCGTGTGTTCGCTCGACACGCCGTCGAAGAACTGTTTAAAGCCTGGCGCCGAGAGCAGCGCGTTGTTCGCGTAGCGGGTCTGGAGTTCTTCCAAGCGCGTTTGGTCATCCAGCAGCGTGGGAAACAGATGGGCGCGGATGCCCAGCTTGCCGACGGCCTGCAGCTTGTCGTAAACGTCGTCGCGGATAAAGTCGCAGCCCGGCATGGGCATGAGCGACATGTCGCAAATCGAGGTGATGCCTTGCTCGGCCATACGCTTCATCTGGTCGGCGTAAGCGCTCGCGATGCGGTCCTCGCCCAGCCACTCCAGGCAGCGCGGCAGTAACTGCATAGCAGCTGCCTCGTGGGCAATACCCGTAAGCTCACCGTTTGAGTCTTTGTCGTAGCTGCCACCCGCCGGAGGCTCGCTGTCGCGCGTCACGCCGAGGGCATCGAGTGCGCGGCTGTTGAGCCACAGGGTATGCCCATCGCCCGAATACATAACACAGGGGCGATCGGGGAAGGCGGCGTCGAGGGAAGCCTTGGTAGGGTGCTCGGGCGGATCCCAGCGGTAATCGCGCCAGCCCCGGGTCACGACCCAGGCGTCATTGGGCAGGCCCTGGGAAAACTCGAGCGCATGTTGCACCAGTGCCGCCTCTGACGTGCCCATATCCATGAGCATGTACGGCGAGGAACCGACCGAGGTATGGAAGAAGTGCAGGTGCGCATCATGGAAACCGGGGCAGATAAATTGTTCGCCGTAATCGACCACCGGCGTGGCGGCAGGGGCGGCGGCAACCACGTCATCGAGTGCGCCGACCGCGACGATGCGATCGCCCGCAATGGCAATCGCCAGCTCGCGGGCGGTATCGATACCGTCTTGCGCGGTAAAAACGTTCTTGGAGCGGATAATCCAATCGATACGTTGCATGGGCGTCCCCATCTCTGGCAGGAAACTCAACACCCCCGAGTGTACTCCCCCGCTCTTGTTACAAAACCCCAAGCGGCAAACGGCAACTTTACCAGCCCTAGCGGCAGGTGGCATACTGGAGAAAGCCTGTACGATTTTGCGATCAACCCAGCAAGGAGCAAATCGACCATGACGAAGACCAAGGCACAGCAAATTATGGCGGCAACCGAGGTTCGCGCGGCAGACGACGTCACCGCGGCCATCCGAGATATCGCCGCCGAGTTTGAACCCTACATCATCAAGCAGCGCCGGCACTTCCATAAGCATCCGGAGCTGAGCCTTGCCGAGGAGCGCACGACTTCCGACATCGCCAACCAGCTCGACGCCATGAATATCCCCTACGAGCGCCCGCTCAAGACGGGCCTGGTGGCGACGCTCCGCGGTACCGCGCCCGATGCCTACCGCGAGGACGGCACGCCGCGCCGCCGTATCCTGCTGCGCGCCGATATCGACGCCCTGCCTGTCACCGAGCAGACCGGCGAGGAGTTCGCCAGCGTCAACGAGGGCTGCATGCACGCCTGCGGTCACGACTGCCATATCGCCATGATGCTCGGCACGCTGCAGATTCTGCGCCACATGACCGATGACATCCACGGCGAGATTCGCATCGCATTCCAGCCCAGCGAGGAAAACGGCCAGGGCGCCAAGCTCATGATCGGCACGGGCGTACTCGATGGCGTCGACGGCGCCTATGCCGCGCACATCTGGAGCGAGGTCGATGCCGGCACCGTGAGCTGCGAGCCCGGTCCGCGCATGGCAAACACCGACTGGTTCCGCATCGATGTCCGCGGCACCTCGTGCCATGGCGCCATGCCCCAGCGCGGCCACGACGCCGTTATGGTTGCCGCCGAAATCGTCAACGCCCTGCAGACCATCGTCTCGCGCGAGATCAGCCCCTACGAACCCGCCGTCATCACCGTCGGCGAGCTGCATGGCGGCACCGCGCGCAACGTTATCGCCGGCACGGCGTACCTCGCCGGCACGGTACGCACCTATGGCGACAAGACGCATGAAGAGATGCCCGAACTTATGCGCCGCATCGTGGAGCACACCGCGGCTGCTCTGGGCGCCGAGGCCGAACTCACCGACTACACCATCGCCAACTACAAGGTCGAAAACGATGCCGCCTCGAGCGAGCGCTGCCGCCAAGCTGTGCTCAAGTGCCTGGGTCCCGCGGGCGAGGGCCATTACCGCGGCACGCTTTCGGGCGAGGACTTCTCGGAGTATCTGCGCCGCGTACCGGGCGTGCTCGCCTTTGTTGGCACGCGCAACCCCCAGATTGGTGCCACCTATGCCCAGCACTCCTGCTTCTATAAGATCGACGAGAGCGTGCTCGCCAAGGGCTCCATGGTAGCCGCTCAGTATGCCATCGACTTTTTGGCCGAGCCCACGCAAGAAGAGCTCGACGGCCCCACGATCGCCGCGGTTGCCGAGACCAATCCCGACCTGGCAGCCAAGCTGCGCTCTGCCAAGGCAACGGCCGCCGAGGCCCGCGACGCCGTGCACGACGCCCGCACCGCCCGCCATGCCGCCATCAAGGGCATTCACGATGCCCGTGCCGCCGCTCGCCACGAGGAGAAGCGCGACGAGTAGCCGTCACGCCCACCCATAACAACCTAGCTAGAGCAAAGCGGGGGCGAACGTTATCTCAACGTTCGCCCCCGCTTATGTGTCGACCGCTTTTCTAGCGCGTCCTCCGTCACGACAGGTAAGAGTGAAGAATGGTGAGCCAGCGTGGGGTTTCGAAGTGGATGATATCGGTGGGAACTCCGGCGGGCGCATGGCCGCCAAAGAGCAGGCCCGCGTCTGCCGGGTTGATAAGGCGCACGATCCATACGGCAACGACCAGCACGCACAGAACAATAACCGCAATGTCGATGCCGCGCTTTAGCTTGCTCGATGCCACCTCCTCTCGCACGAACGCGAGCGCAAACGCAATCGGCACCACCCAAAACAGCGGATGGTAGGCAAAGGCCGCCGCAAAATCGAGGCGCAGTGCTGCCAGCCAGGCCCTCGTCATGCCACATCCCGGACAGGGAATGCCCGTCATCAGGCGAAACACGCAGCCGATATCGAGCAGGTAGAGTGCGAGCCAGGCGACAAAGAGCGCGCCGATGCAAGAAAGGGCGCGGCGAATGAGTTCCGCCGCGCCCTTATGTCCCTGGGAGCTGTTCACGCCGCTCTTATCGTTAGGCACGAGCGCCAAGACGGACGTTGTAAGCCGTTGCCATGGCATTGGTATTCTTGATGATGTTCATGGCAAAGATGGGGCCAAGGCCGCACAGCAGCGCGCCGACGATCTGCCACATAAGAACGGTGGTACCGTTCTCCTGGAACATCAGGCCATAGCGAGGAGCATTAGCCTGCAGGCGGTTACCGATCTTGTAGTACCAGTAGAGTGCGTAGAAGCCGCAGGTCACGAACGACAGCAGGATAAATGCTGCCAGACCCGGCGTGGAATCGCCGTCGTCTTGGCACCTGACATTGATGTCGCGGGCGAGGCAATAGAGGAAGTAATATGGATAGATGCCGCAGGTCACGATGGAAAGCAGGAGCCAGCCGATCACGCCACGGTCGGTTTTAATCGGAGTATAGCCCATCGGGGCAGGTGCAGGCTGCTGAGCATACTGCTGCTGGCCGGCGTACTGCTGCTGTCCGGCGTACTGCTGCTGCCCGGCGTATTGCTGCTGAGGCTGAGGCTGAACTGCCTGAACCGGAGCGGGCTGAATCTGCGTGGGCTGCGGAGCAGGTTGGGGCTGCGGAGCAGGAGCAGCGGGAGCGGCACCGACGGCAGAACCGCAGACGGGGCAGAATTTGGCATCATCCGAAATGGGAGAACCACAAGTGGGACAGAACATAAGCCTCTCCTTTTCCTAAGGCGTTGCACGCCTTCAAACCTTACACGACTATGTTCTCAACAATAGCCGCGACGTTGTTGCGCAACATTGATCAATTTCCGAGAAATATTGCTGCAACCGTTTTCCCAGGCATTTTCTTGCTTTCGCAGTAGAAAAAGGCGCCCCGAGCTCAGTTGCCTAGGGCGCCTCGACCGACTATTCGGTTTGATTGTTTTCGGCAGCAGGATTATCGCCCGGCTCATCCGCCGGCGTGGCAACGGCATCCCAATCGGGCTCCGCAGGCGTCGCCTCGGGCGTCGGTGCGGGTGCAGGGGCAGGTGCCGGAGCAGGTGCAGGCGCGGGTGCAGGGGCAGGTGCCGGAGCAGGTGCAGGCGCGGGTGCAGCACCAGTGGCGGCCGTGGGATTGAATCCCGCAGGAGCAGGCTTCTTCTCACCCGGGAGCACAAACGTCAGGACGTCGTCGGTATCCTCGTCGGACCACTCGCTGGCATGGCGTGCCGCCCAATAGCCAACGGCGCGATACTTGAGCATCTTGCCAAACACAGTCAGGAACACCGTGACAAAGGCAACAATCATCAAGAACAGAATGAGCGTGATGCCGCCGCCCGTGATGATTGCCTCGAGACCCGAAGGACGAGAATAGTAGCCGTAGTAGCCATAGCTGCTAATGCCCAGCGCGGCAACAAAACCAAAGATGGCGGTGAAAATCCAAGTGATGATATTGGAAACAATGCCCGTCAAAAACTCGGGGAGAATCGATGCGCAGAACAACTTGCCCAGGTTGGCCTTATAGGACTTCCAAACCTTCTCGAGCGAAAACGCGCTCTCCACGCGCCCCGCGACGGCAAAGTGCATCACGGCGGCATCGCCAAACATCTTAAAGAAGATGCCCAGTACCACCGACACGATCATGGCAAAGACAAGCAGACCCATCGACCCGATGAGTGCACCCTCGAGGCCGCTCGAACCGTAGTAATAGTACGAGCCAACGGCACCGATCACAGCGCTCTCAAGCACCGAGAACACCACACCGATCACCGGAATAATGGCTATGAGCCGGAGCACGTTCGTAATGACAGACGAGAAAATGCCCAATCCAAACGAGGTCGAGCGCAGCAGCGGACGCTCCATGCCGTTATCATCCTTGAGCGACAGGTCACGACCCCACTCGATGGCAAAGCCCGCGCCGCACACGCTTGCCACGTACGCGAGCAAAAAGCCAATGGCCGCTGCGATACCGCCGATAACGGGGATAAACAGCACCAGCACCGAGACAACACAGATCAGCGCCGGCAAAAAGGCGATTTGGCATACGCGAACCAAGGCGCCGGGAACCTTAAGCATGTCGTTGAAGGCCTGAGCCATGCAACCCTTGGGCGAGTTCATAGCCCGCTGGGGCGCAACGAACGGCTGCGGCTGCGGCTGGGCAAACGGCTGACCCTGCGGCTGAGGTTGAGCTTGCGGAGCGGGACCGGCGGCCTTAACCTCGGTATTAGGGGCACCGCACACGCCGCAGAACTTGTCGTTATCGCCCATGGGGGCGCCACACTGCGAACAGAACATCGAAATCATCCCTTCGTATCTAGAGCGAATCACCTGGATCGCAAACGATGTCTTTGGCATCATTATCGCCCAATGTGGGGACAAATACCGCAAGATGACCGATTTGCAACGCAGCCGGCTTTATTCAATGATTCGAAGGGTACGCCCGGGCTAGTTTGTGCCGCGGAAGCCCTTGCCGACGATTTCGGAGCTATCGACGATGGTGATGAAGGCGCCAGGGTCAATCTCGCGGGCATAGCGGCGCAGTTGCACTGCCTCGCGACGGCTCAGCACGCTCATGATCACCGTGACGCACTTGCCCGAGAAAGCGCCGTAGCCACGGCTGATCGTTGCCGTGCGGTTGAGATGCTTGACGATAAACTCCTCGACTTTAAGGGGCTCGGAGCAAATGATCGTGCAGACCTTACGAAGGTGAATGCTCTCGATAGCCTTGTCGACCACAAGCGTCTTGGCAAACAGACCGAGCACGCAGTACAGACCGACGCGCGGGCCATACAGGAAAGCCGCGACGGTCACGATGCCGATATCGACCAGCAACAAGGCGCGTCCGATCTCGAGCGTCGTACGACGCTTGAGGATCATGGCAAGGATGTCGGTGCCGCCCGTCGAGGTGCCAATGTCAAAGACAATGGCACTGCCCAGCGCCGGCAAGATGACGGCAAAACACAGGTCGAGCCACATATCGCCCGTCATCGAAACATCCGTCGGGATGAAGAGCTCAAACAGCGAGACGTAGGCCGAAAGCGCAAACGAGGCAAAGACGCTCCAAAGGATTGCCTTGCGCTCCAAAAAGATAAAGCCCAGGATGACCAGGACCGCGTTGATAATCCACATAAAGACGCCGACGGGCAGAGTCGGGAACAGCGTGGAAAGAATGACCGACACACCCGAGGTGCCGCCGAAGGCAAAGTGATTGGGCGTTTTAAAGGCCACGATGGCAAACGCCGTGAGGATCAGGCCCAGATTGAGCTCCGCAAAAAAGCGCGGAAAGCCGGGCTCCTGGCTGCGCTTGCGGCCGGCGCGCTCGCCACGTTCGATATCCTCGCGACCGACAACGCGCTCCATCGGCACCACCGGAGGACGATGCATCTCCTCGGCGGCACGCGACGCCGCCTCTGCCGCAGCGGCTTCAATCGCCCATGCCTTGCTTTCGGTCTCGTGTTCGTCGGCCATTACGGCAACCCCTCGTTAACAATTTGGAAACAATGCGCCCATTAGGGTAACGCGGAACGCGAAGATTGCAACCCTTAGTTAGACGAGCGGTATGCCTGCGTCGGGGGCATACAGAAAACGGTCGACCGCACTTTTGCTTGCGCGGTCGACCGTTTAGCGTTTTCGCAGGTAAAACCTATCGAAACAAACCTGTCCCTATTTGGTAGGTTACTCGTGCTGGCTGGTGCGGTGCTCGTACTCCTCGGGGGTGATGACATCCTCGATGCGCAGGTTGACGCCTGCCACCTCAAGGCCGGTCATCGCGGCCAGACGCTCGGTGACGCGCGCCTTAACGTCGTCAAAGATAGCAGGCGCATAGGCGCCGTACTCGATGATGACCGAGATGTTGACGACCACGCGGTTGTCGTCGGTGACCTCGACCGTCACGCCCTTGGTCAGGTTCTCGGCACCAAACTGTTCCTGCACAAAGTGCATAAGGTTACCCTTCATGCCCAGAACATGCGGCACCTCGCGGGTGGCCATGGCAACGATCTTCTCGATCACACCGTTGGAATAGGTCAGCGAGTCCTCGGACTCGTCCGCCTCCTCGTCCATCTCCTCGTTGTCCTCGTCCGTATCGGACTCGGCCTCGACGAGTGCCTCGTCCTCGAGCGTCACGTCCCCGGCATCGGCGACGGCCTCATTCGCCTCGAGCTCGGTATCGGCCACATCGACCTTCGTGTTAAAAGCCATGGTTCCTCCTTATGCCTGCCGCAGATGCGACAGTCGAATTCATATTAGCGGCCGCTAAACAGACGGCCGAAGAAGTTGACGATACCGTTCTCGCCGTCGCGAATCTGGCCGATCACGGCGCCGATCAGCACAAAGAATGCGATGACGAGCGTGTCCCACAGACCCAACGTAAGTACCAGCACGGCGAGGATAAAGCCTGCCAAGGCGCCGAGCGTAGTATTGGGGTGGCGCACGGCGTAGCTCCAGATAGCAGCGCCCGTACCTTTGATGAGACCCATGGCCTCGTCAAAGTCGTTGGCGGCGACGTCATGCTGCTCGCCGGCCTCGAGCTTGGTGTCGGTGGACTCGCCTGCCGGCGTAGCGTTCTGGTCGATCGTCAGGCGCGGCGTGCGGGCGGTCTTGTCTTGGTTGGTATCACTCACCGGAAACCTCCACGGTCTGGACGGTAGTCTTGGACGGCAAAAAACGGACGCGCGCGGTCGTGCCCGGCGTGCCGAGCATGGTGTCGCAGGCCTTCTCGATGCGCTGCTGCATCGCGGTGGCAAGGGAAGCGACGTCCTTATCATCGAGCGCGATGGCTTCGACCTTAAAACGGACGCGCGATTCGTCGGAGCCCTGAACACACGCCTCGATATGCTCGACCATCACGCGATTATCGCGTTCGGCAGCAGCACGGGCACACGAGGAAAGCGCTGCGAGCGTGACCTCGATATTGCGCTCCCCCGCCGGATGCACGCAGGACGGCTCGCGACGCGCGAACATCAGGCGGAAAAAACCGATGAGCACGCCAAGCGCCACGATAGCGGCACACACCGTAACGACGACGCGAGGCATGGCGTCACGCAGCAGCAGCATAAAGCGATACGTATACGGTCCCCAGAACTGGCAGACAAGCGTACCCAGCGCCACGATGGCGGCGGCAAGATACACGATCGCTAGGGCTCGTTTGAGTACGCGCACGCGCGCTCCCTTCAGGTTTCGGTCCACAGAATGCAAAACGATTCGCATCATTATAAAAGAGCCGGGTCCGGTGCCATACGCACGCGGATCCGGCTCATCTATTCCACGAGGCTTGCATGCTCGCTTCATTATGCCCAGATATGCACGGCTTAACCCGTGTGGGCGCTACTCCTCCTCGAGGGCAGCGATGACCTCGTCGGTCATGTCCATGGTGCTGTAAACATCCTGGACGTCGTCGAGCTCCTCAAGACGGTCGATGAGGCGCTGGACCTTCTTGGCGTCGGTACCGGAGACCTCGGTCGGGGTAGTCGGGACCATGGTGGTCTCGGAGCCCTTGACCTGGACGCCCTGCTCCTCGAGCGCCTTGGAGACAGCCATGACGTCGTTAGCAGCGGTCCAGACGATCCACTCCTCGCCAGCGTCCTCGTAGTCCTCGCCACCGGCCTCGGCGATGGCCATCATGAACTCATCCTCGTCACCGGCAGGACCGTTGGCGATCATGGTCTCCTTCTTGGCGTTCTCGTCCAGGATCTCCTTGGCGACGACGATCTGGCCCTTGCGCTCAAACTGGAAGGCGACGGAACCGGAGGTGCCCAGGTTGCCACCAGCGTGGGAGAAGGCGGAACGGACGTCGGCAGCGGTGCGGTTGCGGTTATCGGTCAGGCAGTCGACGTAGACGGCAACACCGGCGGGACCGTAGCCCTCGTACACGATGTTCTCGTAGACGGCGGCATCGGCACCCGAACCAAAGGCCTTGTCGATAGCGGACTTGATCTTGTCCTTGGGCATGGACTGAGCCTTGGCCTTAGCAACGGCAGCGGCGAGGCTGGCGTTGTTCTCGGGCAGCGGGTCGCCGCCGAGACGGGCAGCAACGGTGATGTTGCGGCTCAGCTTGGAGAAGAGGGCGGAACGCTTGGCGTCCTGCGCGCCCTTACGATGCTTGGTTGTGGCCCACTTAGAGTGTCCGGACATACGTGTCTCCTATCGGTTTCGACCTAAAGCCCAGCGCAGATGCTCGGGCAATATAAACAAACGTCGTTATGATATACCTACTGGCCTGCGAGATAAACCCCAAAATGAAGGCGTCGTGATGATGCCACCCTTTGGTGCAAAGCAACCTGACCCCTTTGCACCAAATTAGGACCAGAGGAGATCGCTGCGGGTGATGGTGGCGCCGACGGCAAAGGGCATGCAGGCGATGACCGGATACAGATAGCGCATGTAGGTCGAGCCGTTGCAGGGACCGATCAGGCACACGGCGAGCACGCCCAGCAGCGGCACCCAAATGGCCAGCCCGCGCCACGAATGGCGGCGCAACAGGTAGACCACCACGGCGATCATGATCCACACATAGGTGGCCGAGCTCATGGTGAGCGAGATAAACGGGATGCGTTGTACTGCCACGCGATACAGGTTGATCAGGTGGTCGCACCAGCGCACAACCTTGCTATCGACCGGATGGAAGTCAAAGTACTTGAGGTTATCGGGCTTCGCCATGATCTCGGCACTGCGCGCCGTGCTGTAGACCCATGCGTCGCGAGCGCTCGGATAAAAATACCCATAGTAGTTATTGATGAGCGCCGAGATATAGCACTCGGGATCCTTTTTGAACATCTGAGCCCACACCTCAAAATAGGCCTTGATGTCCTCCTGCGAGGCATACTCGTTAAAGCAATTTTTGACGGCGTCCGACTTATCCGGGTTGTAACGGCGGCCCAGGTTCTCGTACTTGAGCACGCGGTCGATCACGGCACGCTCTTCGTCGGTCACCAAGCCGTCGCAAGGAGCCTCCACGATGGTGCCGTCCTCCTTAACCGTGGGGTTGACACCCGAGTTGAGGCCGTCGTGCTTTTGGACGAAACGAGCCGTCTGCTGGAACGGAATCGAGAGGATTTCGCGCTTGGAACCAGGCGTGATGTCGTGCGCCGGCATAAAGACCTTGGTGAAGTACATATTGGAGGCAAGACAGAGCGCGAGCACCGCGAGGACGCCGACCCAGCGGAAACGCAGGATGGCACCCGAAGGCGCAGCACCAGCCTGCTTGGCTGCACGATGAGCCACATGCGCGTCCCATGCGCAAAACGCCGCCGCGATTACGCATGCCGCCAGGGGAAACACCAGGCCGCCGTTGCGCAGGAACGTGGAACCCATGGCGCCCAGAGCGAGCAGCAGCCAGTCATGACGCGCAAAGAGCACGGGCCTCTGTTCGCCCGCACGCTCGGCATTGGCATCGCGACGGGGCAGGCCGCAGGCCACGAGCTTCACGGTCTGCACCAACAGCACCAAAAACGCGTCGGCAAACAGCACATCTTTGGTAAGCAGAGCCGCGTAGTTGGAGAACATGGGCATAAACACAAAGAACAGCAAGATCACGCCGCGGACCGGCAGGCTCACGCCCAGCTTGCGCAGCGACGAGATGGAATAGGCCATGCAGGCGGCCGTAATAACGAACTGAGCGCAGGTGTAGATGGCAAGACCCGCGTTGGCGCTGTTGAACAGTGAAAGCCCCAGCTGGACGCACGAACCGATGATAGCCGTGTGCACCACGGGGTGATGTCCGTTGAGCAACACATTGGGATTGAGCAGACGCAGGTAGTCACTCGTGCCGTTGGGGTAGTTGAACCACTGGCGAATCTGCGCACCCGTATCTCCCATAAAAAGGCCAGGCAGCGAAGCGATGAGCGTGGGCGCCCAGGCGATCATAAGAACCAGGAAGGGCCCGGCAAAGGGATGGACCGAAAGCACGGCGTGAGCCACACGCCATACGCGGCCAAAGTGCGCTTCGGAAAACGGAATGCGCCGAGAGCTCAGCCAATCTAGACACTCAAAGGCGAGGTAGAAGGCAACGACCGCCAAGAGCATCCAGCCCGCACCGCCTATCCAGGCGCAGATGATGCGGGCCTTGTCGCCGAGCACGATCTCGGCCGAATCGGTGAGGTCGTAGCTGCGGCCAAACACCATGCAGACGGCAAAGAACAGCGACGGAAGGATCACCGAGGGACGCCAAGCGTCGCCGCGGCCAAAGAATACGTAGCGAAACGGCAGCGTGAGCAGGCAGGCAAGCGCAAGCAGCATGACCGCGTCGGTATGGCCGGCAAACGAGAGGAGCACCTCGTAGCACACGTACAGCATGCCCGAGGCTTTGGGATCAATCGCCAAGACTGCGTTGCTCGACACCGGGGCGGGATCGATGGAAAACGCCGTGGTCGCCAACAGCGCGAGCAAAAATGCGATGAGCGTCTGCTTGGCGGGGTAGCGCTTAAACCAGACGATGCGGGCAGCGTCGCGCGCAGCCGTTGTGGAGAGGTCGGGATCCTTCACAGTCCGAAAGCCTTTCTAGAAACCTATCAAACTCGGCAAAACCACCACAAAGGTGCCTGTCCCCTTTGTGGTGGTCTTGGTTAGGCGTCGAGGTAGATGCGCTGGGGGCGATTGCGGTGTCGGGCGAAGATGATGAGCGCCAGACCGGCAATCACGAGTGGCAGGCTCAGCAGCTGACCCATGGTGATGACGCCTCCCAGCAGATAACCCAGCTGGGCATCGGGCACGCGCACGAACTCAACGAGAAAGCGGACGATGCCGTACCCCATCACGAACACGCCCATAAACGTACCCTGGGGCAGCAGCGGTTTTTTGCGGCTGAGCACCTGCAGAATGCAGAAGAGCACGATGCCCTCGAGAAATGCCTCGTAGAGTTGGGATGGATGGCGCGGCATATCGCCCGCGGTGCCGCCAAAGATCACGCCCCAGGGCAAATCGGTCGGCTTGCCCCACAGCTCGCCGTTGACAAAGTTGGCGCAGCGCCCCAGGCACAGGGCCAGCGGAGCACCGATGACCGCGAGGTCTGCCAAAGTCCAGGCGTCAAGCTTGTACATGCGGCACACGATGATGCCGCCCAAGATGCCGCCCACCAGGCCGCCGTGGAAGCTCATGCCTCCCTCGTTGGTGGCAAAGATTTCGAGCGGATGGGTCCAATAGTAGCCATCGCCGTAAAAGACGACATAAAACAGGCGCGCGCCGATGATGAGACCAAAGACCGCGCCGACCACGACGCTCGTCAGGTCATCAATCGTAATGTCGAAGCCCCAGCGACGCTGCGTGCGGTACATAACGACCGCCGTGAGCAGAGCGCCGACCACGTAGGCCAGGCCGTACCAGTAGATGGTGATGGGACCCGCCGAGATCGCGACGGGGTCAAGCATGTGGTAGAGGTCGTTGAGCATATCGATCCCCTGCTCCCTACATACAAATGCGGCCGCGGGCCTTACGCTCGCAGCAGCATATTTGGGCGTAACGTCTATGCGGAGCGTACCGTCCGCAGCTTTCGCATCTTAGAACGGTGCGTACTCGTCGTACAGGTCCTCGGCCTCGCCGGAAGCATTGACCTGCTCAACGCGGGTAACGCCGGGCACGTGCTCCTTCAGGATGCGCTCGATACCCATGGAAAGGGTTAGCGAGCTCATGGGGCAGCCGGCACAGGCGCCCTGCAGTTCCAGCTTGACAACACCCTCGTCGTCGACGCCCACATACTCCATATCGCCACCGTCGGCCTGCAGGTTGGGGCGGATCTCTTCAAGAACCTTCTTAAGCAGCTCTTCGTTAACAGCCACAGGGGCTCCTTTCTCACAATAACGCGGGCACGCCCGCGGACAGAAGCTATGTTACTACAGCCATGTACCCGCTCACGAGCCGTCCATGCGCGCAGACGCGACTTTCACGAGTAGTCAATTTGGGACGGGACTCTTTGAACTGCATTCGTCGTCAGATGGCGACAACGCATATCACTGCTGAGCCTGTCCCCCGGTACCAATCTGAACATCGACGATGACCTGGCGGTAGCTGATGCCGCAGGAGTCGAGAATGCGGCGGCTGATACGGCCGTCATCGGTGTCGGCATACTTATTGTCCAGGTAGACGACCTCGCCCACGCCCACCTGCGCCAGGATCTTGGCGCAGTCGTGGCACGGGAACAGCGTGACGTAGACCGTGGAACCCTCAAGGTCTTTGAGCGAGCCGCGGTAGTTGAGCACGGCGTTTGCCTCGGCATGCACCACGTAGTTGTGCTTATCCTGCAACGGGTCGTCGCTCGTGCCCCACGGGAAAAAGTCGTCGTTGAGCGCCGAGGGCGTACCGTTGTAGCCCACCGAAAGGATGCGGTGGTTGGTGTTGGCGATGCACGCGCCCACCTGCGTGTTGGGGTCCTTACTGCGGCGCTGCGCGGCGATGGCCACGCTCATAAAGAACTCATCCCAGCTAATAACGTCGCGGCGCTTGCCCGACGCGGTTTGATGAAGATCGTCCGACATGGCAGACACCTCCGAAATCGCAATAGTTTGACCCATTGTAGCAGGTGGAAGGTGGAGACGTTTTTGTCCCATCGCCCCCATCGCTACGCGCGGCGGGGCTTTTGGTTGATGTGGTAGAGCTCGGCGAGACCCCGCAACGTCAGCGCATCGTCGACCGTCAGGCTATGGCCGACAAGGGCCGCAAGCGCCTCGGCATCGTCACCGGTAATGACGATGGGCACATCGCCCTCCCCCGCGGCCTTGGTCGCACGCATCTCGGCAAGCACCATGTCGAGCATGCCGTCGATGCGGGCAACCTCGCCCAAGACCACGCCCGAGCGCATGGCCTCACGCGTGTTGCGACCGATGACGTGTGTCGGCGCCGAGGGCTCAACCTGGGGTAGGCGCGCTGCTGCCGCCGAAAGCGAGCGGGCGCCGAGGGCCAGGCCTGGCGCGATAACGCCGCCGACAAAGGTGCCGTGTGCGTCGATGACCTCGATATTGGTCGTCGTGCCCAGGTCGATCACAATGCACGGCGAGCCGTAGACGGCGCGGGCAGCCACGGCGTCGGCGATGCGGTCGGGACCGATCTCGGCCGGGTCATCGTAGTGCACGGGTATGCCGGTCTTGAGGCCCGGCCCCACGGTGAGCACGCGCCCCGTGCAGGTACGGGAAAGCGCTGCCTTCCACGGGCGCTCGAGCGCCGGGACCACACAGCTCAGCACAGCAGCCGCGGGCACAAGCGCACCCGGCATGCCCGCATCGGCCGCCAGTGCGGCCATGACCTGCACGAGACGCATGCGCGCCTCGTCTGCCGTAATGCTCGACGGCGTGGTGATCTCGCATGTCGCAAGCGGACATTCCTGCGCCGCGGCCGAATCCTCTGCAAACAGGCCAAAGCGAATGAACGTATTGCCCACGTCGACCGTCAATATATATGCGCACCCATTAAGCATCGTCGGCGCTCCTTTCGTCTGCCCAGCAGTATATCGCCTACCTAAACCAGTCATCCCAAAATGACTAGCTTGCGGCTATACTGGTGCGCGGTCGTTTGCGAGCTCACGCGGCGGCCCTTGGTAACCCGACTTCCCGCGCCGTATCCGTAACGGCGCTCCCGGGGGAAGCGGATATACGCAAAGGAGTTCTATATGAGCAATCCCTCGAACCGCGCTTCGATGCGCGGGCAACTCACGCTGCGCGGCGTCGTCATCGGCGTCCTTGGCTGCGTGATCATCACGGCAAGCTCGGCCTACACCGCCCTCAAGATGGGCGCACTCCCCTGGCCGATCGTCTTCGCTGCCGTCATCTCGCTGTTCTTCCTTAAGCTCATGGGCAACGCCAGCCTCAACGAGGCAAACGTCACCCACACCATCATGTCCGCAGGCGCCATGGTCGCCGGCGGCCTAGCGTTTACTATCCCGGGCGCCTGGATGCTGGGCTATGCCGACCAGATCAGCTGGCTCGACATGTTTATCGTGGCACTCGCCGGCACTATCCTGGGGCTGCTGGCTACGGCACTCATCCACCGTCACTTTATCGTGGACGCCGCGCTTGAGTTCCCCACCGGCAATGCCGCAGCTCAGACCCTGCGCGCCACCGAGGCCGGCGGCAAGACCGGCAAGCAGCTCTTTGGCTCCATGGCCATCGCCGGCATCTACAGCGTGCTTCGCGACGCTCTGGGCGTGGTGCCCAGCATGCTGTGCACGCTCAACATCCCCGGCGTGACCTTTGCCATCTACAACTCGCCCATGTTGCTGTCCATCGGTTTCCTCGTGGGCTTCGCCCCGGTCGCGTTCTGGTTTGCCGGCGCGCTGCTGGGCAACTTTGGCATCATTGTCGGCGGCACCGCTGCCGGTCTGTTTGACGTTATGACCGCACAGGGCATTGTCAAGTCCCTGGGTATGGGCCTCATGATGGGCTTTGGCGTCGCCGTCGTCCTCAAGGACATCCTGCCGCAGGTCGCCGGTATCGTCCGCGGCCTCGCCGCCGACAGCTCCACCGACACCGACGAGCAGTCGCTCATCTCGGGCTCCCTTAAGCTCGACGCCGGTATCATCGGCCTGGGCGCTGCCGCCATCGCCGTGATCATCGCCATCGTGCTCGACCTTGGCCCCGTTCCGGCCGTCATCGTCACGCTGTTCACCTTTGTCACCACCATCATGAGCGCGCAGAGCTGCGGCCAGACGGGTATCGACCCCATGGAGATCTTTGGCCTCATCGTCATGCTCATCGTGGCTGCCTTCGCGCAGCTCGCGCAGGTCAAGCTGTTCTTTATCGCCGGCATCGTGGCCGTGGCGTGCGGCCTTGCGGGCGACGTCATGAACGACTTTAAGGCCGGCGCCGTGCTGGGCACCAACCCACGTGCGCAGTGGATCGGTCAGGCCATTGGCGGCATCGTGGGCGCCCTGGTCGCCGCCGCCGTCATGGTCGCGCTCGTCACTGCCTATGGTCCGGACGCCTTTGGCCCCGACAAGAGCTTTGTGGCCGCGCAGGCAAGTGTGGTCGCCACCATGGTCTCGGGCATCCCGAGCGTGCCGTGGTTCGCGGGCGGCTTTATCGCCGGCATCGTCATGTACTGGCTCGGCATTCCGGCCATGATGATCGGTCTGGGCGTGTACCTGCCGTTCTATATGTCGCTCACGGCTTTCCTGGGCTCCTGCGTTAAGCTCGCCTACGACAAGTGGGCCGCTCACCGCGACGCTGCCGCCGGTCTTTCGGACGAGGAGAAGGTCGCCAAGGACGCCGCCTTCCAGGAGCAGGGCCTGGTCGTTGCCAGCGGTCTGCTGGGCGGCGAGTCCATCGTCGGTGTTATCCTGGCGTTTGTCTCCGTCGGTTTGAGCCTACTGGGCTAAGCCGAGCGGCCGCTCGACAGCGACCATATTGCCTACGGCTTGCCCGGTCGGTAGCTTTCGCGGCTGCCGACCAGGCTTTTTGATATCGAAACAAAGAAAGGCCGGCGCGCTGCGTTTAACAGCGCACCGGCCTTATCGGTTAAGCTATCGAAGCGTTCCCGCTATGAACCGAAGTTCGTTGCAGAAACTACGCTCGAAACGCTACATCTGCTTGCGACGACGATCGCTCAGCGTCACACCAGCGGCCACGAGGGTGATACCGCCGATGACGAACACCTCACCTGCAAGTGCGGAGTCATCGCCAGTCTGGGCGAGCTTGTCCGACGCAGCCTTCTGTTTGCCCGCGGGAGCCTTTGCAGCTGCCTGCGTGACCTGGGGCTTTGCCTGCGGCTTGGTCTGCGGCTCGGCCTTGGGGTGGTACTTGTCGTACTCGGCCTGTGCGGCAGCCAGAGCGTCCTTGGCATCGCCAAATTCGGCCAGCGCGGCGGCATAGACGCCGTTGGCATCAGACAGCTTGGCGTCGGCATCGGCAGCCGCCTGCTTGAGACCCGCCTCGGCGTCGACGGCAGCCTTATAGCGCGCGTAGGCAGCATCGAGCTTGGGCAGCTGGTTCTTGGGCGTCCAGCCCGCATTGAACACCGTGGTGCCGGCAGCGAGAGAGGCCTTATCATCAACGTTTTCGAGGTCTGCCTTGAGCTCCTCGGTGGCTGCGAGCTCGGCCTTGGCCCTGACGATCTCGAGATTCGCATCGACTACTGCCTCGCTTGCTGCGTCGAGCTGCTTTTGGGCCTCGCCAACGCCGGCGTCGGCGACATCATAAGCTGCCTGGGCGTCGTCAACAGCCTTCTGGGCCGTGACGTAGCGCTGGAATGCCTCGTTCGCCGCGTCGAGCGCGGTCTGCACGGTCGCGGCCTTGCCCCGAGCGGCGACCAGAGCCTGCTGCTTGTCGGAGACCTCCTGCTGAGCATTTGCGAGAGTCGTTGCGGCAGCGGTCTGTGCAGCCTGGGCACGCTCCACCTCGGCCTGAGCGGCGGCGTCGACCTTCGTGGCGTCATCGAGCGCACTCTTTTTGCTTTCAAGATCCGCCCTTGCGGCCTCGCGCTTGGCGGTGAGGTCCTTGACCGAAGCGGTAGCATCCTTATAGGCCTTGTTGGCCTTGTCGGACTTCGCCTGGGCGGCATCGAGCGCAGTCTGCGCCTCGGTCTTGCGGGCAGCAGTCTCCAGCGCCTTCTCCTGGCATTCGGAGAGCTTTGCGTTAGCGGCGTCGAGCGCGGACTTGGCAGCGGCGGCCTCGCTCTTGGCGGCATCAAGGTTCGCCTTCGGCGTCGCGATGTCGATACGCTTCAAATTTGCATCGGCCGCGTCATAGGCGGTCTTGGCCGCAGCGGTAGCAAACTTTGCCTTCTCGTACTCGCCCTTGGCGGTATTCACGCTCGTATCGGCCGCGGTGAGGGCATCCCGCGCAGCGGTTTGCCTGCTCGTGGCGGCTTGATACGATGTATCGGCAGCGGCGGAAGCCCGTTCTGCCTCTGCCAGCTTATTCTGCAGCTGCTTGAGTTGCTCCTTCTGCTCCTGCGTGCCGCCTGCATTGTAGGCGGAATCGATGTAGTCGTTGACGAGCTTCTTGAACTCGGAGACAGTGAAATCAGCCTGAGTGTCATCCTCGCTGTAAT
>CATXXF010000036.1 GCA_958403395.1 uncultured Collinsella sp. | reverse complement strand
GGGATTGGTCAATCTCGGCCGACTATATTTGGCTAAATTATTCCGGCGCTAACAAGGCTGTTCATTAATAATGATTTTAAGCAAGTGCGAATGTACTTGTACTGCTGCTATTTTGTTTAAACAGACATGGCTTGACTATTTTCGTGACTTATGATTTATGAAACCACTCAAAATAGTTGCGGTGGAATAGTTCTTGTTTAAGAGCCAGAAGGCTGAATTTAGGAACTATTTCACCGCAACTTATAGGGAATCCTAGGCGATGTGGAGTGGGTTGGCGGCGTCGACGGCATCGGGGGCGTCGGAGAGGCCGTCAGGAGCAGCGTCTGCCGGGTCCTCGTCGGGGGTCTCGATCTGTTTGATCATGACCTCTTGGCCCTGCAGCAAATAGGTCTCGCCGCTACCGCAATGGGGACAGGTCTTGCCGTGCTCGACCGTCGCGTAGTCGCAGCCGCACGCCTCGCAATGTGTCACGGCCTCGACGGGCTCCACGATAAGCTCCGCGCCCTGCGCGATAGGCTTTTTATCTGCTGCCCAGCGCCAAGCGTCGAGCAGCAAGTCGGGAACGACGCCCGAGACCTCGCCCAACAGCAACGTCACGCTCGAAACGCGACGCACGCCATGAGCGCGCGCCACATTCTCAACATCGCGAATAATGTGATAAACGATTCCGAGCTCGTGCATTTATTTCCTTCCGCCGTTCTAACGAACGGCAGTCGGCTTGACGCTGCGCGAGTCCCAGACGGGCGATCTCCCTTTCAATCGTCGGGCATGGGCAAAAGCCCTATGCCCTCCTCTTTCAAGGCACCTCGCCACGCCTGGGACCCGCTCGCTGTTCAACCGCCCTCTGCGCCGTTCACTTACTTGTTAGGTCTCTTACTTCTTCCCAAATTTGATCTTAATTGCACGCTTCAATGCGTACTTGCCGAGGCTTGGGAGCTTTTGCTCGTATTTGACCATCGTGGAGCACTCGGGGCGGTCGCGATCCAGATGGATGGCGTCGAACGCGCACTTGGTGGTGCACAGGCCGCAGCCGATGCACTTGTTGGGGTCGACGATCGAGGCGCCGCAGCCCAGGCAGCGGGCGGTCTCGGCGCGCACCTGCTCCTCGGTAAAGGTCTCAACATACTCGCTAAACGGCGCAGCCTTCTCGCGTTCGCGGTCCACGTGGGCAACCTCGCGGCTCGCGTTGTCGTAGCTCTCGAGCACAACGTCGTCGCGGTCGAGCGCGGTGTAGCGGCGCTGGTTGCGGCCGATGGTGAGCGTGGAGCCCGGCTGCACAAAGCGATGGATGGACACCGCAGCCTCGTGGCCGGCGGCGATAGCGTCGATGGCAAAGCTGGGGCCGGTGTAGACGTCGCCGCCCACAAAGATGTCTGGCTCGGCGGTCTGGTAGGTCTGGGGATCGGCAAGGGCACCCTGGCCGCGGCCGAGCTCCACCTTGGAGCCACTCAGCAGGTCGCCCCACACAATGGACTGGCCAATCGACATGACGACACGGTCGGCATCGACACGGCGCAGATCGTTCTCGTCGTACTCGGGCGCAAAACGGCCCTCGTCGTCAAAGACACGCGTGCAGCGCTTGAAGGTGATACCGCACACACGACCGGCCTCGTCCAGGTGAATCTCCTTGGGGCCCCAGCCGCAGCTGATGTGGGCGCCGTCCTCAACGGCCTCGCGACGCTCCTCCTCGCTGGCGGGCATCTGGGCCTCGCTCTCCAGGCAGAACATCTCAACGTGCTCGGAACCCAGACGGCAGGCGTTGCGGGCAACGTCGATGGCCACGTTGCCGCCGCCCACCACGATGGTGCGGCCGGGCAGCGCGTCGATCTTGCCACTGTTGACCTCGCGCAAAAAGTCGACGGCTACGGTCACGTCCTCGGCATCCTCGCCCGGAATACCGGCAAGGCGACCGCCCTGGCAGCCGATGGCCACGTAAAAGGCCTTAAAGCCCTGCGCGCGCAGCTCGTCGAGCGTCACGTCGCGACCGACCTCCACGCCATAGCGGAACTCGGCACCCATCAGGCGAATGATCTCGACCTCGGCCTCGATAACATCCTTCTGCAGCTTAAAGCTGGGAATGCCATAGGTGAGCATGCCACCCGGGCGCTCGTTCTTCTCGAACACGACGGGCTTGTAGCCCTTCTCGGCCAGATAGAAGGCGCAGGACAGGCCGGCCGGACCGGCACCGATGATGGCAATCTTCTGATCAAAGCCGCCAGCGCGCGTCGGCGTAACCACGGGCGGGACGTAGCGGGTCGCGGCATCCAGATCGCGCTGGGCGATGAACTTCTTGACCTCGTCGATAGCCACGGCGGCATCCACACGGCCGCGGGTGCAGGCATCCTCACAGCGGCGGTTGCACACACGGCCGCAGATAGCGGGCAGCGGGTTCTCGCGCTTAATGAGTGCTAGGGCCTCGTCATAGCGACCCTGAGCCGCGAGCTTCAAATAGCCCTGAACGGCAACGTGCGCGGGGCAGGCCGTCTTGCAGGGAGCGGTGCCGGACTCATGCGTCTCGATACGGTTGTCGTTGCGGTAGTTGGGCGACCACTTGGTGTGATCCCATTTGGTGGCGTCGGGCAGCTCCTGGCGCGGATACTCGGGCACCTGTCCGCCGGCCTTTTTGATGCAGAGCTTCTGGCCGAGCTTGGCGGCGCCGGCTGGGCACACCTCAACGCAGCGACCGCAGGCAACGCACTTGTCCTTCTCGACCTTGGCGACATAGGCCGAGCGCGACAGGTTGGGCGTGTTGAACAGCTGCGAGGTGCGCAGGGCGTAGCACACGTTGACGTTGCAGTTGCAGATGGCGAAGATCTTGTTCTCGCCGTCGATGTTGGTGATCTGGTGCACAAAGCCGTTGTCCTCGGCCTGGCGCAGGATGTCGTAGACCTCGTCGCGTGTTACATAATGGCCGCGGTCGGTCTCGACCACGTAGTCGGCCATATCGCCCACGGCAATGCACCAGTCGGCGGGGTCGTCGGCGCAGCCCTCACCCATCACGCGACGGCTCGCGCGGCAGCTGCAGGTGCTAGCGGCATATTTGCCATCGTATTTGTCGAGCCAATGCTCGATATGCTCGATCGGCACCGAGGTGCTCGCGGCGTCGATAGCCTTCTCGACCGGAATGACATGCATGCCGATACCGGCGCCTCCGGGCGGCACCATCGGCGTGGCCTTGGACAGCGGTCCCTTGGACGCCTGCTCAAAGAACTTGGCATAGACCGGGTGCTCCTCGAGCTGGCTCACGCGCATGTTGAGGAACTCGGCGGAACCCGGCACCAGCATGGGCAACACCCATTGCTTGGCGCGCTCGGGGTTTTCCCAGTTGTACTCGAGCAGGCCCGTGTAGCTCATATCGTCGAGCATCTTCTCGATATCGGCTTCGGGCATGCCGGTGAGCTTGACCATCTCGGACAGCGTATAGGGACGGCGCATCTTCATCTTGCAGAGCACTTCGGCCTGCTCGTCGGTCGCGGCCTCGGCAAACGACCAGTACTCGTAGCCCAGCAGCTCGTCGCGATGCAGCAGGCGGTTGGTGCAGTGCTCGCACAGCTTGACGATGGCCTCGCGCGGATGCTCCGGCAGCGGCGGCACGAACTCCGAACCGATGTCGGGCTCGGTGTAGCTAATCCCCGGTCCGTTGAGAATCATGGTTGTCCCTTCTCTTGCCGCAGCCCGACGAAGCCGCAGCGCCCCTCTTTTTTGCAGGCCGGGCATGCCCCATGCCGTTCACCCGCCATTGTTGACATTGTGTCAAAAATAGTATTGACGAACCGTCAACAATATTCAAGACTGTTAGGCGAACGGTCAGGCAAAAGAGGATGAAAGGCGGCAAAACATGGGCAACAACACAGCAGGTACCTCTGTAGTCGATGCCGTCCCCGCATCCGATAGCGCGGCAAAGCGCCTGACGGGCGACGAACGCCGTCGCGAGATCCTCGATGCCGTGCGCACCGTAAGCTCCGAGCTGGGCGTATCCCACCTATCGGTATCGGCCGTGACCAAGCGAGCCGGCTGTACGCGTTCATTGTTCTACCACTACTTCGCCGATATGGACGCCGCCGTCACCGCTGTTATGGACGAGGCGATCGACGGCTTTATCTCCGAACTCGAGCAGTGGAACGCCGACCGCACCGTCGGTGATATCGAGGGCGCGCTCGACACCGTCGCCCCGCTCTTTAAGCGCCTGGTCGCCAGCGGCCACGAGCTGCCGAGCACGCTTACCTCGAGCAGCGGCGCGCTCTACGGCGGCTTTTTGCACAACGTGGTCCAGCGCGTGGCGCAGTATATCTGCGACACCACCGTAGTGGATTTTGTCGCCCATCATGAGCTACGCATCGACCATGTCTACGAGACGTTCTACACCCTCATCATGGGGTTGTTGATGTATATCCGCACGCACCCCGATGTGCCCGACGAGACGGTCAAGGAAATCATCGCCTCGACACTCCACATCGAGGGCTATACCGCCAAGTATCCGGAGCGCAAGCCCCAGAACTGACGACATTTGGCCAAACTGCCCGCGATCAGAAGAGGGGCCGCGGGCGTGTGAAAGGAGAGCAGCATGCTGTTCGATGTTTGGGGTAGCGATACCCTTATCCACTGGGCCGGCTGGGCCATGGTCTTTATCGGCCTGATCGTGCTCAACGAGGTCGGCCGCCGCACCAAGCTCGGCGCGGCAATCATCTTTGGCGTGGCTCCGCTGGCCATGACCATCTACTGCGTCGCCATCGCCGTGGGCGTTTCGCAGGGTGCCGAGTGGGCGCTCACCAACCCCACCCATGTGTACCAGAACAGCTGGTTCCACTACGCCAAGGTATACGCGGCGCTCGCCGGTTGCTGGGGCTTCATTGCCATTAAGTACCAGTGGGGAAAGATCGGCAAGGCGCATTGGTTCCGCGCATGGCCGTTTGTGATCGTCGCCATCAACATCATGATCGCCGTCGTGTCCGACTTCGAGAGCGCCTATCACTTCTTTGTCCTGGGCGAGTCCACCTGGGTCACCTCCGAAGGTGCCACGCAGCTGGCCGGCTGGAACAACGTGTTCAACGGCATCGCCGGTATCATCAACATCTTCTGCATGACCGGTTGGTGGAGCGTCTACGCCTCCGAGGATCAGACCGACATGCTGTGGCCCGATATGACCTGGGTCTACATCATCGCCTACGATATCTGGAACTTCTGCTACACCTACAACTGCCTGCCCACCCACTCCTGGTTCTGCGGCTTTGCGCTGCTGCTGGCGCCCACCGTCGCCGCCTTTATCTGGAACAAGGGCGGCTGGATCCAGAACCGCGCCTTTACGCTGGCCATTTGGTGCATGTTTGCCCAGGTGTTCCCCTACTTCCAGGAGGAGTCCATCTTTGTGACCCACTCCACGCTCGACCCCGGCGCCGCCACCGCGGTCTCGATTGCCGCGCTGGTCGCCAACGTCGCCGCGATCATCTACATCGCCTACCGCGCCAAGAAGCTCGGCCGCAATCCCTACAAGCAGGATGTCTTTGAGGGCACCAGCGATTGGGAGAAGGCCACCGCTCGTCGCGCCAAGGTCGATTACGCTCACGCCGAGTAACATGTTGGTCGCTGTTGGCGCCTGGGCATAGGCCCGCCCGCCAGGTTTTTCATCCAATGCCTCGCAGAGCCCCCGGAAAGCGTTTCGCTCGCTTTTCGGGGGCTTTTGTCGTTGCGTCTCTATTCATCTATTCAAAAACATGCGCATATATAAAATCGGATTTCAAATCATGAGGCGGCTCTATAGGGTCCTGTTTTTGGGTACAGTGTTGTCCCGATATTGAGCTTGGGGGATATATGAAAGATGAGACGACGGGCCAAGAGGACGCGGTCCAAGATGCAGAAGCGTGTGCCGAGGCCCTGGAGAGCCTAGACCGGATTTCGCTTGACGATGTTGCGTTTGACGATTCGAGCGTTGATGTGCAGGATGAGCCGGAAATCGAGGCGCAGCCCGATGATCAGGATACAGGCGACGTTGAGCCTGCCGAGGATGAGGCAGATCACGAAGACACCGAAAGCGAGGCCGACGACCAGCCCGGATCCGACACGAGCGAGGAAACCATCTTGCTCGACAACTTGCCGGCCGAAGATTCGCTGACCCGCGAGCTCCCTGGCTTAGGCTCTGCGCCTGCCGTGGACGAGACCATCGCCATGGGCGATATTCCCCTACCGTCCGTTCCTTCGGCACGCGAAGCCGAGGTTCGTCACCGTAAGATGTCGCCCAAGCGCCGCAACCTGATGGTGGCAGGCGTCGTAGCCGTCGCGCTTGTCGCCGGCGGCGCAGGCTATGCCGCTTGGAATGGATACCGGCAAGAGCAGGCCGCCGTGGTTGCCGCAAACGCCCATACCATGATGTCGGTGCAAATTGGCGTACATGCCGCGGGGCTCGACTGCTCAACTGGCTCCAAGATTCCCGTGCAGGTGAGCGGTCAGGATTCCGACGGTGCTTCCGTGAGCGAAACGCTCTACGTTGACGAGCACGGTCGCGGCATTAAGCTGCTGCCCGGCGATTACACGTTCTCCATCGCCGCCTCCCCCATCGCGGCCGACGGCACCATCTACACCGTCCCGACCACCAAGGCCCAGGTTACGGTCAAGAATGACGGGCAGGATCTGCGCGCTCAAGCCACCTTTAAGCTTAAGGTGCCCTCAGCCGACACGGTGACCGACGACCAGATCGATGCCGCCGCCAAGTACGCCGAAGAAGGCGGCGCGAGCTCTGCCGCCGCGGCAAAGATACTCCAGCAGGCGGCAATTACGCGCCGCGATGCCGCCGCCAACGCCGTAAGCGCAAGCGAGGCTCAGTCCGCCCGCGATGCCGACGCTCGGCACAAGGCGACGAACCTGTATCAGCTCGATATTCCGGTTGAGTGGTATGGCAAGGTCGCAACCTGGCAGAACGGCAACACGCTGTGCATTTATCTGGACGGCGACACCAACACACCGCTCGTGACGCTCGTCGCGGTGCGCGATGGCGAGACCTTTACGCCCGACGACGGCGATACGGTTTTGGGCACGGTCAGCCTAGGCAACGGCTACACCGTCTACGCCAGCGGCCCTGTCTATCCGTACGTGATTCCGCAAACCGTTAATGGGCACACGCAGAACCCCGTGTCGACCTACCCCATGGATACGGCGATTGAGCTTGTCGAGCTCACGACCGGCAACCGCTACACATACAGCCAGATCAAAAACGACCTGGTCGGTAAAGACGGCAAGGCCGACGCCGCGACCAAACTCGAGACCGACTACCTCGCCCAGATTCTCCTGCCGAGCATCAAAGCCCAGGACTAGCTGGCCCGAAGACAGCCGCCCAACACCCCATCCCTAACGCAGTTGCGGTGAAATAGGGACTGTTTTTGCTGGTCAAACCGCAAAACAGTCCCTATTTCACCGCAACTTATTGGTGGCCTTTTGGGTGGCACTTAGCGCCAAGGGTCGGCTTCGAACAGCGGCTCGCGCTCGGGGCGGCGATCGCTGTAGGGATCGTAGCCGTCGTCGTCCTCGTTCTCGGCACGGATGTAGGGGTCGCGCGGCTTGGGTGCCGGCTTAGGCACAGGCTTGGGTGCGGCGGGTGCGGCATCGGTCGCCGGCGCACTTGTCTTGATCTCGTCTTTCATCTGCATAGCTCCTTGCATCGCATCCGTTCAACATTATCGATTGTCGCACGAAAAAGGGCGGCGGACCCAATTGGATCCGCCGCCCTTGGCGTTTAGAGACGGCTGGCAGATTTTAAGGCATGTCCCATAAATCTACTCGGCGTCGGGGACCTCGTAGGTGGCCGCCGGCGTGTTGTCGCACACGACGGTAAAGCCGCCGTCCTTGTCGACATCGACCGTCACCTGATCGCCCTCACGCACCGTGCCATCGATGATAGCGGCGGCGATGGCATCCACGACCTCGCGCTGAACCAGACGCTTGAGCGGACGGGCGCCAAAGACCGGGTCCAAGCCGCCCACGGCGAGCATCTGCTTGGCCGCCGGGGTGATGGCAAGCGTCATGCGCTCCTTGGCCAGACGCGCGCGGACGTCGGCGAGCTGGATGTCGACGATCTTCTCGATCTGCGCCATGCCGAGCGGATGGAACACCACGATATCGTCGATACGGTTGAGAAACTCGGGGCGGAAGGTCTGAGCCATGGCCGCGTCGACCTGATGGCGCATCTCCTCCTCGTCCTTGCCGGAAAGCTCAGCGATAGCCTTGGAGCCCACGTTAGACGTCATGATGATGATCGTGTTCTTGAAGGATACATGGCGACCCTGACCGTCGGTCAGACGGCCGTCGTCAAGCACCTGCAGCAGCACGTTGAAGACATCCGGGTGAGCCTTCTCCATCTCGTCGAGCAAGATCACGGAATACGGACGACGGCGCACGGCCTCGGTGAGCTGGCCGCCCTCGTCGTATCCCACGTATCCCGGGGGCGCACCGATCAGACGCTGGACGCTGAACTTCTCCATGTACTCGGACATGTCGATACGCACGAGTGCGCGCTCGTCATCGAACAGGCACTCGGCTAGAGCCTTGGCGAGCTCGGTCTTACCCACGCCGGTGGGGCCCAGGAAGAAGAAGCTGCCAATGGGCTTGTCCGGATCGGAGAGGCCCGCACGGCTGCGGCGCACAGCTGCGGCGACGGCGGAGACGGCCTCGTCCTGGCCGATGACGCGCTTATGCAGCTCACCCTCCAAGCCCTTCAACTTGTCGAGCTCGCCCTGCATCATCTTGGACACGGGCACGCCGGTCCAGGCACTCACGACCTCGGCGATCTCATCGGAGGTCACCTGTTCGTTGAGGCCCTCGCCGTCCTGCTGCTTTTGTGCCTCGAGCGCAGCCTCGGAATCCTGAATCTGCTGCTGCAGGCCCGGAATCACGGAGTAGCGCAGCTCGGACGCACGGCCCAGGTCGCCGTTGCGCGTCGCACGTTCCTCCTCGCTCTTGGCCTCGTCAAGCTGGCTCTTAAGCTCCTGCACGTGGTCGATGGCGTTCTTCTGGTTGAGCCAGCCGGCCTTTTGCACGTTGAGCTTTTCCTGAACCTCGGCAATCTCCTGGCGCAAGGCCTCCAGACGCTCCTTGGAAGCGTCGTCGGTCTCCTTCATGAGTGCCTGCTCCTCGATCTGCAGCTGGGTGAGCTGACGCGTGGTGGCATCGATCTCGACCGGCATGCTGTCGAGCTCCATGCGCAGGCGGCTTGCCGCCTCATCGACCAGGTCGATGGCCTTGTCGGGCAGGAAACGGTCGGCGATGTAGCGATCGGAGAGGTCGGCAGCTGCCACGAGCGCGCTATCGGTGATATGCACGCCGTGGAAGATCTCGTACTTCTCCTTCAAGCCACGCAGGATCGAAATGGTGTCCTCGACGGTGGGCTCGCTGACCATCACGGTCTGGAAACGACGGGCGAGCGCCGCGTCCTTCTCGATGTACTTGCGGTATTCGTCGAGCGTGGTCGCGCCGATCGCATGCAGGTCGCCACGGGCGAGCGCAGGCTTGAGGATGTTGCCGGCGTCCATGGAGCCCTCGGTGGCACCCGCGCCCACGATGGTGTGGAGCTCATCGATGAACAGGATGACCTTGCCTTCCGATTTTTGCACTTCCTTGAGCACGGCCTTCAAGCGGTCCTCGAACTCACCACGGTACTTGGCGCCGGCGACCAGCGCGCTCATGTCGAGCTCGATGAGGTCGCGGTCGCGCAGGGTGCTCGGCACGTCGCCGGACACGATACGCTGGGCGATGCCCTCGACGATGGCAGTTTTACCCACGCCCGGCTCGCCGATGAGCACGGGGTTGTTCTTGGTGCGACGGGACAGGACCTGGATGGTACGACGAATCTCGTCGGTACGGCCGATGACAGGGTCGAGCTTGCCGGCGCGGGCAAGATCGCAGATGTTGCGTCCGTACTGCTCCAGCGCCTCAAACTGGGTCTTGTCCTCGGCAGACGTCACGCGGTCATCGCCACGCAGTTCCTCGTAGACCTGCTCGATGCGCTCCTTGGTGACGCCGGCGTCGCGCAGCACGCGGCCCGCCTCGCCCTTGTCCTCGGCAAGCGCCATCAGCAGATGCTCAGTCACCACAAAGCTGTCGCCCATCTTGGTGGCCTTCTTCTCGGCCTTCTCGATGACGCGGACGAGCTCGTTGGACAGGCCCATCTGCTGACCCTCGCCCGAGACCTTGGGCGCGTGGTCGATGGCATCCTGCGTGGAGCGTGCGAGCTGAGCCGGATCGGCACCGATGCGCTCGATAATCACGGAGATATTGCGCTCGCCGGCACCGAGCAGGGCAGACAGCAGGTGAATCGGCTCCACCGCGCCGGCCTGCGCGTCGGCAGCCGTGCTCATGGCGGTCTGCAGCGCCTCGCGCGACGTCATAGCTAGCTTATCGATTCTCATGGAATCACCTCTCTTGGGGCGGCCGCCCTACGGGGCGGCTTCACGTTGTTCGAGAAGTATTGTTGCCAGCTTTGCGCAATCTTATACACAAATCTAAGTCTCTATATATAAGATTTTCTGAGTGATTGATGGATAAGGTACTGAAATGTCAGCCCGCCGCTGCCCAGGCGCACTCCCGTCTCGATCTGTAACATCTAGCAGCCATTTTTGATCCTAGATGTTACAGATCGAGAAAAAATGACCAGCGGCAACCGATTGTCTCAATCTGTAACATCTACTCGGCAAATTAGGGTCTAACTGTTACAGATCGAGACAAACCGAGAACCACCGCAAAGGGGACAGGCACCTTTGCGGTGGTTCTCGGTTTCGACGTCCAGCTGTCACACGTTATGAGATTAAAATTGAATCGTTAGCTGAGATTATTCATTTGTCATCGAGCTTGCCTGCTCTTTCTCTCGAGGAGCGCATATGAAGCCGCCTCATTCCACCGGCCGCAACGTCATCGCCATTCTCGCCATACCCATCGTGATGCTCTTCCTTATCGTCGCCACGCCCTTTTCCCTTGGTATCGCCTCGCCCTTCGATCTTTGCGGGATGATCGACGCCGGCTCGCGTGCCACCTCGCTCTCCTTTGTCTGCCGTGGCGTGTTCTACGAATATGCAATTCCCACCGGAAGTTGGCAGTCCAAGTTACCGTTGCTCGGCAAGGTCGACGGATGCTCCCCCTATTTCTGCCTTGAACCTCAGGCGCTAAACTATCTAATCGACGACCAGCCACTCGACTCCATCACCCTCGCCTACGACTACGCACCAAACACCGACGAGCGCCACATGAACCAAGTCCTCGACAAGATGCTTGGACAGTGCGGGCTCACCGAGGAGACCGGTCGAACCATCTATAGCAACCAGAAATTAAAGCGAACAGAACTCCGCCGTGTCGGAAAAATCAAAGGGCGAAACGGGGCCGCCTACTGGGATGCCTGGGCAACACGCGACAAGGGCGAATTCGGACACAGCACCTATATGGTCACTGTCTACACCAAAGACGGAATTAAGGACAATGTTGACGATTTCGCGTCATCCAAACTCGGCATCCCCAAAACAACCAAGCCCGCCAGCCCAGATGAAATCCTGTAGAGACGCTCATTAACATACCGCTCAACAATCACAACAACATCGAGCTCGTTCCCCACCACCACAAAGGTGCCTGTCCCCTTTGTGGTGGTTTTCGACAAAAAGAAGCCGCCCCATTAACAGAGGCGGCATCAAGCAAGTCTATTTATTAGCGTCCCTCAAGACCCAACGAGAACGCAGAAATGTAGCCCGGGGCTTACCCTTTCCCGAACGCGACCCTCGCGAAGCGCATGAGCACGAGGGAAAGGTGTGGCCGGGGCGTACAGCAGAGTTAATCGGCAGCGGCCTTGAACTTGTTGTAGTTGATCAGGCAGCCGGCCTTGACGATGGCACGCTCCTCTGCCGTCATATCGGCAATGTAGAGCTCAATCTGCTCGACCGCACCATCGGCGCGAACCACGTAAGCGGCGATGTCCTTCAGGTCGCCGTCGAGCGCGGCGCGGATACCCGGCACAAAGACGTAGTCGCCCACCTCAAAGCTGGGCTCGGCCTCCATCTGGAAGGGCACCATACCCCAGTTCATCACGTTGGAGCGATAGCGCTTGGTGGCGTACTCGTGGACGATGTTGGCCAGGCCGCCAATTACGCGCTGGCAGCTCGCGGCCTGCTCGCGGGCAGAACCGTCACCGGGCTTCTTGGCATAGAGCATGGAGCCGTACTCAGTCGCCTTGGCATCGGCCGCGACACCCGCGCCGGTCAGCGCCTCAAACACGCTGGCAAGCTCGGCATCGAGTGCCGCCAGGTCGCCCGCTGCCTCGCCGGCAACGCGGCGCTTTTCCACCGCGTCGACCTCCTTGGAGCGGCCCACGTAGGCAGGGTCGCGACGGCTGAGCGTAAACTCGGCCAGACCCAGCGGGTTGGAGCGGAAGGAGCTCGTCTCGCCCGAGGGAATGAGCTCGTCGGTCGTGGTGACCGGGTCCATGATCTTGGAGCACACCTTGAGCAGGATGTCGTCGCCGAGAGGCTCCATCGCGGGCCACGGCTTGATGTTGGGGCCCTCGACCAGCTCGTCGGCCGGCTCAGCCTTGCCAAAGCCCCAGTACACGCGCTTCTTGTACGGCGCGTCGTCAAAGGTGTACTCGCAGGCCTCGTCCCAAGTCTCCTCGGGCAGGTCGGTCGCCGGCGTCAGGACGCCGCCGTTGGCAGCCGTCGCCGCAATGGAGCGGGCGTCCATCAGGGCCACGGCGCTCAGCTGACCGTTGCCCGGCTTGGAACCCTCGCGATTGGGGAAGTTGCGCGTGGTGTGGCGGATCGAAAGGCCGTTGTTGGCAGGCGTGTCGCCGGCGCCGAAGCACGGGCCGCAAAACGCCGTGCGCACGATCGCGCCGGCCTCCATAAGGTCGTAGATGTAGCCACGGCGCGTGAGCTCGAGCGCCACGGGCTGGCTTGTGGGATAGACCGACAGCGAAAACTCGCCGCAGCCGGTGTTGGCGCCCTTGAGCACGCGGGCAGCCTGGACCACGGAGTCGTAGTTGCCGCCCGAGCAGCCGGCGATAACGCCCTGCTGCACGTGCAGCTTGCCGTCGACGATCTTGTCGAGCAGGCTAAAGTGCGTCTTGCCCTCGCCGATCTTGGCGGCCTCGAGCTCCACCTCATGCAGGATGTCCTCGAGGTTCTCGTTGAGCTCGTCGATCTCAAAGCCGTTAGAAGGATGGAACGGCAGCGCGATCATGGGCTTGATACTCGACAGATCGACTTCGACGCAACCGTCGTAGTAGGCAACATCGGCGGGCTTGAGCTCGCGGTAGTCGTCGCCGCGGCCGTGCATGGTCAAAAACGCGTGTGTGTCCTCGTCAGTTGCCCAAATGGAGGAAAGGCAGGTGGTCTCGGTGGTCATGACGTCGACGCCGTTGCGGTAGTCGGTCGTCATACTCGCGATGCCGGGGCCCACAAACTCCATGACCTTGTTCTTGACGTAGCCCTTGGCAAAGACGGCGCGGATGATGGCGAGCGCCACATCGTGCGGACCGACGCCGGGGCGTGGGGCGCCCGTGAGGTAGATGGCGACGACGCCGGGATAGGCAACGTCGTAGGTGTCGCGCAGCAGCTGTTTGGCCAACTCGCCGCCGCCCTCGCCCACGGCCATGGTGCCCAGGGCGCCGTAGCGGGTGTGCGAGTCGGAACCCAAGATCATCTTGCCGCAACCGGCGAAGTTCTCACGCATAAAGGAGTGGATGACGGCGATGTGCGGCGGGACGAAGATGCCGCCGTACTTCTTGGCCGCGGAAAGGCCAAAGACGTGGTCGTCCTCGTTGATGGTGCCGCCCACGGCGCACAGCGAGTTATGGCAGTTGGTGAGCACGTAAGGCAGCGGGAACTGCTCCATGCCCGAGGCGCGCGCCGTCTGGATGATGCCGACAAAGGTGATGTCGTGGCTCGCCATGGCATCGAAGCGAATCTTGAGCGCCTCAGGGTTGCCGGACGTATTGTGTGCCTGAAGGATCGAATACGCGATGGTGCCACGCTTGGCATCCTCGGGCGTCTGCGTAATACCGCGCTCGGCAGCCTCGGCCGCAGGCACAACCTCGCTGCCGCCGCGCAGGTAGATGCCGTCCTCGTACAGCTTGACCATACTGTCTCCCACTCTGCCCAAAAGATTTGGGCGCATAGCATACATTCGTTCAATATCGTGCCATAGAACGGCTGCAAGTGGGTTACGAATCTGCGCGTTCACTTTATCTCGGTAAAGTAAGGTACGAACCCGGCGAGGGCCGGCAGATTTGGTGCAAGAGTGTCCCTTTCGACTAGTCATTTAAGAACGTCCCCAATGACTACCCTACCGTATCCGGAGCAAGGCAACGCCGCAGGCAGAGGACGGACAGCGAGCGGCGTCCAGAGCGAACAAGTTGGCATGGAAAAGGCAAGGCATAGACCTTCTGGTCATGCCTTGCCTTTTGAATGACAAATTGTCGCTCTGGGCGGCGCGCAGCGTCGGCCCGTTACGCGGTTTGGTAAAACCGCGTAACTACAAATCCCCGCCGGCGCCCAAAAGTTTGCGCATGACTTGCTCGGGGTTGACTGAGCCGTCGCGCGGGGCCAGGGCGGTGATCTTCTTCTGCATCTTGTACTCGTGCAGCTCGTCCTCGAGCTGGCGCACGCGGGCGCGAAGCTTTTCGTTCTCGCGCTCGCGCTCCTCGGCACGCTCCTTCATATCGAGGATGCGCACCACGCCGGCAAGGTTGATGCCCTCGTCGGTCAGCTGGTTGATGAGCTCCAGGCGCTCGATATCGGCACGCGAATACAGACGCGTGTTGCCGCCCGAGCGCTGGGGGTTCACCAGGCCCTTGGACTCGTAGACGCGCAGAGTCTGCGGATGCATGCCGGTCAACTCGGCCGCCACGCTGATCATGTACAGCGGTTTATTCCTATTGTCCTCGGCCATGCTACCTGACCCCTTTCCGTCTCGTTATCGTCCATCATAAGCCCGCGGGCGCGGGTGTGCGCCACGACCGCCCTAGTACGTCGCCTTGTAACGGTTAACCTTCTCGCGATAATCGCGCGTGTCGGCCTCGCGCAGCCTGGTCATGGCATCGCGCTCGTCATCGGACAGGTTCGTGGGGACCTGTACCTTGATTTCGACGAGCAGCGCGCCTGTGCGGCCACGGTGCTTAACGTCGGGCGCACCCATCTCCTTAAAGCGGAACTTCTTGCCCGTCTGGGTGCCAGCGGGCACCTTCAGACGAACCGTCGCGCCGCCGGGCGTGGGCACATCCACCGTGCAGCCGAGCGCCGCCTCGTAGACCGAGACCGGTACCTCCATGGTCACGTCGGCACCCTTGCGCTTAAACAGCGGATGCTCCTCCACGTGCGTGGTTACGACCAGGTCGCCGCGCTCGCCACCGGCAACGCCATACTCGCCGCGACGTTTATAACGCAGCTTGCCGCCGTCGACCGCGCCTGCAGGCACCGAGACCGTAATGGTCTGCTGCTCGCCCGTCGAGGGAATGCGATAGGTGACCTTGTGCGTCACGCCGCGAAACGCGTCCTCAGCCGTCACATCGACGGTCAGCGACAAGTCGCCGCCCTTGCGCGCGCGGCTGCGACCCGCGCCGGCACCGGCAGTGCCTGCAGCCCCGGCAAAGCCCGAGCCCCAATCGCTGCCCCAGGCGCCATTACCGCTAAAGATGCTGTCGAAGATATCGCCCCAGCCGCTCGCGCCGGCACTGGCTCCGTAGCCACCGCTATACGCGCCGCCCGCGCCCGGCATGCCGCCAAACATGAGCATCTGGTCGTACTCTTTGCGCTTCTTCTCGTCCGAAAGCGTCTCGTAGGCCTCGCTGATCTCCTTGAACTTGGCCTCATCGCCGCCGGCATCGGGGTGATATTTTTGCGCGAGCTTGCGAAACGCGCTCTTGATCTCTTTGTCGGAGGCGCTCTTGGATACGCCCAGGATGTCATAGAAGGTTTTGCCTGCAGCCATCGTAGCTCCTCTCCTGTTACGTCCGCCGCCCATGCAGACGACGGCCCATGCTTTCATATGGCACTAGGCCAGAAAGGGCCCCGGGTGTTGCCCCGGGGCCCTTCTCAATTACTCCTCGGTGCTCTCGGCCGTATCGGCCGCAGCATCCTCGGGCGCCGCTTCGGGCTCCGGTGCGGGGCGCTTCTCGCCACCGTAGGTCACCGTCACCATCGCGGAACGCAGGATGCGATCCGCCATGCGGTAGCCCTTCTGGTACACGTCGTTGACGGTCTCGTCGTACTGCGACGCGTCCTCGACGCGACCCACGGCCTGGTGCTCGAGCGGATCGAACGCCTCGCCCTTGGGGTCGATGGGCTCAACGCCCTCGTGCGCAAACACATCGAGCAGCTTGGCATGCACCGCGTCGACGCCGTCGACGAACTGCTTAAAGTCGTCGGCAAGCTCCTGGCTGCGGGCATGGTCGATCGCACGCTCGATATCGTCGACCACCGGCAGCAGCGCGGTGACGAGCTTCTCGGTCGCGCGCTCGCGCTCGGCGATACGCTCATTGGCGGTGCGGCGACGGAAGTTCTCCCAGTCGGCCTGAAGACGGGCGGTACGCTCAGTGGCGTCCTTTGCCTTGTCCTCGGCGGCCTTCTGAGCCTCTGCCGCAGCATCGAGCTCATTGCGCACGTCGGCGAGCTCCTTTTGGGCCTGCTCGAACTTGAGCTTAAAGTCGTTGTCGGCGGCTTCCTCACCGGCGCGGATAGCGGCTTCCACCATCTCGTCCTCGGTCATCGTCGCCTCCTTGTTGGAATCCTCTACCTGGTTCTCGGCAGCCTCGGCGCCCGGGGCCTCGTTGGCCTCGGTATCGTCGACGGCCTCTACGGGAATCTTCACGTCCTTCTCCTCAGAGTCAACGGGGGCGGCGCCAGCGGCGGCCGCCTCCGTGCGAGCTTTACGGGCGGACATGATTACTTGTCCTCGTCGTCCACAACCTCGTAGTCGGCGTCGACGACGTCATCGTCGGCAGGCTGGGCGCCGGCGGCACCGTCGGTCTGCTGCTGAGCGTCGGCGTAGACAACCTGGGCCAGCTCGTAGGCCACGGACTGCAGGGACTCGCCGGCGGCCTTGATGGCCTCGACGTCAGAGCCCTCGAGCGCCTTCTTGGCGTCGGCGATAGCGGCCTCGGCCTTGGACTTCACGTCGGCGGAAACCTTGTCACCGAGCTCGTTGAGGGTCTGCTCGGTGGAGTAGCACAGGCTGTCGGTCTGGTTGCGGACCTCAACCTCTTCCTTCTGCTTCTTGTCCTCCTCGGCATGAGCCTCGGCGTCCTTGACCATACGATCGACTTCGTCGTCGGACAGAGCGGTGGAGCCGGAAATGGTGATCTGCTGTTCCTTGCCGGTGCCCTTGTCCTTAGCGGAGACCTTGACGATGCCGTTGGCGTCGATGTCGAAGGTAACCTCGATCTGCGGCACGCCGCGGCGGGCAGCCGGGATACCGGTCAGCTGGAACTTACCGAGCGACTTGTTGTCGCGGGCAAGCTCGCGCTCGCCCTGGAGCACGTTGATCTCGACGCTGGTCTGGTTGTCGGCAGCGGTGGAGTAGACCTCGGTCTTGGAGGTCGGGATCGTGGTGTTGCGGTCGATCATCTTGGTCATGATGCCGCCCATGGTCTCGACGCCCAGCGACAGCGGGGTAACGTCGAGCAGCAGGATGCCCTCGACGTCGCCGGTGAGCACGCCGCCCTGGACGGCAGCGCCGTCGGCAACGACCTCGTCGGGGTTCACGGACATGTTGGGCTGCTTGCCGGTCATAGTCTTGACGAGCTCCTGGACGGCGGGCATACGGGTGGAGCCGCCGACGAGGATGACCTCGGTCAGATCGGAAAGCTTAAGCTTGGCGTCGCGCAGGGCGTTGGTGACAGGCTGCTTGCAGCGCTCGAGCAGGTCACGGGTGATCTTCTCGAACTCGGCGCGGGTCAGCGTGTAGTTGAGGTGCAGCGGGCCGGACTGGTTCATGGTAATGAACGGCAGGTTGATGGTGGTCTGCTGAGCGGCGGAGAGCTCCTTCTTGGCGTTCTCGGCGGCCTCCTTCAGACGCTGCAGGGCCATGGGATCCTGACGCAGGTCGACACCGTTCTCCTGCTGGAACTTATCGGCCATCCAATCGATGACGCGCTGATCCCAGTCGTCGCCGCCCAGGTGGTTGTCGCCCGAGGTGGACAGAACCTCAAACACGCCGTCGGCGAGGTCGAGGATGGAGACGTCGAAGGTACCGCCGCCCAGGTCGAAGACCAGGATGCGCTGGTCGGTGCCCTGCTTGTCCAGGCCATAGGCCAGAGCAGCAGCGGTCGGCTCGTTGACGATACGCTTGACGTTGAGGCCGGCGATCTTACCGGCGTCCTTGGTGGCCTGACGCTGGGCGTCGTTGAAGTAGGCCGGGACGGTGATGACGGCGTCGGTGACGGTCTCGCCCAGATACTTCTCGGCGTCGGCCTTCATCTTGGCGAGCGTCATGGCGCTCACCTGCTCGGCGGTGTAATCCTTGCCCTCGATATCGACGACGGCACGGCCACCCTGGCCCTCCTTGACCTCATACGGCACGGTCTTGATCTCGGAGGTGCACTCGGAGTACTTGCGGCCCATAAAGCGCTTGATGGAGAACACGGTGTTCTTGGGGTTGGTGACAGCCTGGTTCTTAGCGGCCTTACCCACGACGCGGTCGCCGTCGGCACGGAAGCCCACGACGGACGGGGTGGTGCGGTCGCCCTCGGCGTTCACGATAATGGTCGGAGAACCGCCCTCGAGGACGGCCATTGCGGAGTTAGTAGTACCAAGGTCGATACCAAGAATCTTGCCCATTAGAAATTCCCTCTCTCTTGTGCGTTTGCACCGACTCGGCGGTCTGCCGAGCGGTGTTTCGGCTTGTCTTTCAGGATGTAGTGTATCCCCTTATGGGCCGGAATATACAAAATCTAAGTCAATTCATATAAGATTTCTTATTGCCGAGAGTTTAGGTTCGCAAATACGCAGGTAGACGCACTGTTTGAGTTCTCGGCAAATCTATCGAGATCTATGTAGAGATGGCTGAGGTTTACGTCCGGGGGTGCCTGGGGGCCGTCTTGCGGAAAGCTCATCCCGGTTTGAGCGTGGATTCCGGGTCGCAGTTTCCGTCTGAAGGCTCAACCGGAAACCGTATCCCGTTTTGAGAGCTGATACCGGGTCGCAGGGGACCTCGGACAAAATCTCGGACCCAATTCGGGTCCAGGAGGGAGTCCGATGT
>CATXXF010000035.1 GCA_958403395.1 uncultured Collinsella sp. | reverse complement strand
GCTGCAACGGCTGCAGAACATCCGCGAGGTGGCACTGCTGGAAGGAATGCTCAAAGCCCCCACTCCCATCATTTACCAGACTTACGTCAAGGAGTATTCCCCGGTCTCATCGAGGGCGCGAGCGAGGGCAAGGGCTTGGGTCACCAGTTCCTGCGCCACATTGAGCGTACGGCCCTGATCATGCATGTCGTCGACATGACGGGCGGTTTTGAGGATCGCGATCCGGTCGAGGACTATCACATCATCAACCGCGAGCTCGAGCAGTATGGCGCTGAGCTTTCGGAGCGTCCGCAGATCGTCGTTGCCAACAAGTGCGACGCGCCGGGCACGGCCGACAAGATTGCCGACCTTAAGCGTGCAGCGCTCGACGACGGCCATATGTTCTTTGCCGTGTCCGCTGTTACGGGCGCCGGCCTCAATACGCTGATGCTTGCCGTGGGCGAGCAGGTGGCTAAGCTGCGCGCCGAGTTGGCTGTCTCCGATGAGCCGGTCGTTCTGCGCGACGATGAGTGGGAGCGCCGCCGCCTGCAGCGTGAGAAGCGTTTCCGCATTGTCCAGGAAGAGCCCGGTGCCTTCCGCGTGGTCGGTCGTGCCATCGAGCGCATGGTCATTCAGACCGACTGGGAAAATGAGGAAGCCGTCATTTACCTGCAGCATAAGTTTGCGCGTATGGGTGTTGACGACGCGCTCGAGAAGGCCGGTTGCCGTGCGGGCGACGAGGTCCGCATTTGCCAGCGCGCCTTTGACTTTGAGGGCGCTGAGGACTTCTCGGAGTACGAGGAGCTCGAGGATGCTGGCGAGGACGTTGCCGTTGAAGCCATTGACGTGGCCGATGCTGCGGATGAGGGCGTCGAGGTTGTCGATGCGGCGGATGCCGAGGACGATGCCGAGACCTCGGAGGGCGAGTAAGCCATGTCGTTGCGCGGTGGAATCGGTTTGCCCGAGCTGCCCATAAAAGAGGGCAAAGAGTTTCGGCTTGGCATTATGGGCGGCACATTTGACCCGATTCATTACGGGCACCTGGTGACCGCCGAGCAGGCGCGCGAGTCGCTCGACTTGGACGCTGTGCTCTTTATGCCGGCGGGCTCTCCTGCCTTTAAGCTTGACAAGCCGGTGACGCCTGCTGAGGACCGTTATGCCATGACGGTCCTCGCAACCGCCGCGAACCCGGCCTTTTTGGCGAGTCGGTTCGAGATCGACCGTCCGGGCGTAACCTACACGGCCGATACGCTTCATGCCCTTCGCGACTTTTATCCGCCGCAGGTAAAGCTCTACTTTATTACGGGCGCCGACGCGATTATCGATATTGTGACCTGGCATGATGCCGAACGAATCGCTGAGCTTGCTACCTTTATTGCGGCGACGCGACCGGGCTTTGACATCGATACGGCCCGGGCGCGGATTAAGGAATCGGGGTTGCCATTCGACGTGCGCTATATCCAGATTCCGGCGTTGGCGATTAGCTCGACCAACATTCGCAAGCGGGTTGCCCGCGGCATGAGCGTGCGCTATCTTACGAGCGAGTCCGTGCTCGGCTATATCCGTAAACGCGGCCTGTATGCCGATCTTGGGCAAGACGATTTTGATTGATGGGGGTCTACGTTGTCGGTAGAGGATCAGTTTGAGGGCGATGAGCGCGCGCTGCTCAAGCGCATTCAAGAGCTGCTCGATGTTCGCATGAAGGATAAGCGCAAGCGCTATGTGCATTCGCTGGGTGTTGCCGAGACCGCACTTCATCTGGCCGAGGTCTACGGCGTTGACCGCTTTGATGCCGCTGCTGCCGGTCTGATCCACGACTGGGACAAAGTGCTCTCCGACGACGAGCTGGTTACGCGCGCTCTGCATTACGGCATTAAGATTGCCGGCTCTCCTTCTGCCGCGACGCCGCTTTTGCATGGCCCGGTTGCCGCCTATGAGCTTCCGCAGCTTTTTCCCGAGCTGTCGCCGGCGGTCTTTCAGGCTGTCGACCGTCACACCGTGGGCGCTTGCGACATGACGCCGCTCGATATGGTGGTCTTTGTGGCTGATGCCATCGAACCCAACCGCCACGGCGACTATGCGCATGCGCTGCGCAAGATGGTGGGGGAGTCTACGCTCGATGAGTTGTTCTTCTCCTGTTTTGCGCAGGGTCTGGTCTATGTGATCCAGTCCGGGCGCTATCTTTATCCCACGGCTATTACGATTTACAACCATTACGCCCAGCTGCGCTAGCTCGGGCTGTCTAGAAAGAGGTATTCCATGGCCGACGAGACCATGACCGACGAGCGGATTCTTGAAGGTGTGGAGCACAAGAGCTTCGCCGCCACGTCCGACCGCACTGCCGCCTCGCTGTCCGCGAGCGGTGTCGCCGCCGAGGATGTCGCCCGCGCCGCCGCGCAGGCCGCCTACGACAAGAAGGGCGAGGACGTTCAGGTGCTCGACCTGACCGAGCTTTCCGACGTATGCGACTACTTTGTGCTTGCCACCGGTACCAACAACCGCCAGGTCGATTCGATCGTCGATGAGATCGAGGAGAAGGTCGCCGAGGCTTGCGGCGAGCACCCGTTCTCCATCGAGGGTCGCGAGCAGAAGACCTGGATGCTCATGGACTATGGTTCGGTTGTCGTCCACGTCTTCACTCCCGAAGCCCGCGACTTCTACCGCCTCGAGAAACTCTGGGGAGACGCCCCCCAGCTCCCCCTCAACCTCCTCTAGTAGTTCATTTGAGACGGGGTTTAGCTACCCTCATGCATATCGCCGGGCAGTTGCGGTTTTCCGCACCTGCCCGGCTTTCTTTTTGCCCAAAGTAGCTAATTTGGGACGGGGCTTTTTTAGCTACTACCTACCGTTCGCCGATAGAAGCGAGTTGCGGTTCATTGCGTGATATTTAGCTTTCCGACTCGGGTAACGTATTTGTTATCTGTAGAGGAGGAGATGCGTATGACTCGGACCGCGCGGGAAATCTCTGTTTACGGCTATTACCATGTCGTCCAAAAGGGCTGTGGTGGTCAGCTGATATTTGAGGATGCTGACGATCGACTCTATCTGATTCGACTGATAGCTTCGAAATGCCAGAAGTTCAAAGTGGATGTCATCGCATGGTGCCTTATGGATAATCACATTCACTTGTTGCTAGATGACGGGCATGCTCACCTGAGCGATTGCATGCATTCGATTACGACGGCGTATGCCATGTATTTCAATTCTAAGACAGGCAGGAGAGGTCCTGTTTTCCAGGATCGATTTAAGAGTGTGCCGATTCTCGATGATGATCAGCTGCTCAACTGCGTTCGTTACATTCACGATAACCCTGCGAAAGCCAGAATTGGCACTGCTTCGCTCTATCGCTGGAGCAGCTTTGGCGAGTATATGGGCTATCCGGGAATTTGTAAGACTGATTGCGTGCTCGGGTTGCTCGGGAATTCCCAGAGATTTTTTGCATTTAGCACCTCGGGCGAGCCCAATGGCTATTGCTTCCGTTATGGCGCTCATGTGAGTGATACTGACGCGCTTGAGTTTGCGCAGGCGTTGCTCAAACCATACGAGCCTCACCATCTCAACGCTCTGCCCAAGGGCGTGCGTGATGACTGTATCCGTAAGCTCAAAAGCGAGGGCTTTTCGATCAAGCAGATCGTGTGCCTCACGGGTATCGGCCATTGCACGATTCAAAAAGTTAAAGTTGAAAAGTAGCTCATTTTAGGCGGGATAATTTTGCTGCGGCCGCCTAACCGGACATCCGGGGTAGTCAATTTGGGACTGGGCTATTTTAGCTACCCTTTGGCTGACGGTGAATGAATTAGGCCGAATGAATCTCAACCGATATATAGGGGTAGCTAAAATAGCCCCGTCCCAAATTGACTACCAATGCCGTGTCGGACGGAAGGCAGCAACCCCCGTCCAAAAAAGACTAGTTATTGAAGCGGGATTGGCGGCCGAAGGATAGGGCGGTGTCGCCGAATTTGTCTCGGACGGCGTCGATGGCGACGGAGAGGTCGCGGCGGTCGCTGGATTGGGCTCCGCGGTCATCGATCTCGCAGAACAGGTCAGTCTGGATGCCGCCTTGGTGGTCGAAGTCGCTCATGCCGATGCCGGCTAAGCGAACATGCATGCCTTCTTGCCAGATGTTGTCGAGCAGTTCGAGTGCAACCGCCACGAAGATGTTCTCATCGTCGGTTGGATGAGGCAGCCGGCGCTGTGCCGTACGCCCGCTTCCATACGAATACTTGAGCTTGAGCGTTACCGTGGCACCCGTCAGCCCCTGACGGCGCAGACGGCGTCCCACCGACTCACCCAGCAGCGCAATCGCCGCCTCAATATCCCCACGCTCAGTCAAATCTTTCGCAAAGGTGCGTTCATTACTGACCGACTTGACCTCACGCTCCTCATCGAGACTCGTGACTTCGGAGATTTCGAGTCCCAGCGCACGCTGGCGCATGCGTTCGCCGTTGACGCCAAAAATAGAGGCCAAGGTGGATTCCGGTGCACGTGATAGCTCGCCGAGGGTGTAGATGCGCATGCGGCGCAGTCGCTCCTCGGCCGAGCGCCCGATGCCGCTCATGGCAGATACCGGCAGCGCGGCCAAAAAGCGCTGCTCGGTTCCGGGGCGCACGATGGTCAGCCCAAACGGCTTATCCCGCTCGCTTGCGATCTTTGCGACCGTCTTGTTGCAGCCCACGCCAATGGAGCAGGTCACTCCCAGCGCTGCCACGCGGTCGCTTATACGCCGCGCAACCAGCAGCGGGTCTTCGGGCGCAAAGCGACCCGGTGTGATATCGATAAAGGCCTCGTCGATGGACACACGCTCCACGCGCGGTGTCTCATCGGCAAGGATCGCCATGACCTGCGCGCTCACCTCGCGGTAGCGATCAAAGTGTCCGTGCGTCCAAATGGCCTGCGGGCACAGGCGCCGCGCCTCGGCCGAGGCCATGGCAGAATGCACGCCAAAGCGACGCGCCTCGTACGAACACGTGGACACGACGCCGCGCGACTCGGCGTCTCCGCCCACGATGAGCGGCTTTCCGCGCCATTCGGGATGATCGAGCATCTCCACGCTCGCAAAAAATGCATCGAGGTCCATCAGGCCCACCGCCGGACCCGTCCAGGGAGGCGGCGTGACGCCCATGGCATCCTCATAACCGTATGTATGTTCGCGTCTTTCCATGTCATGAGTATACCGCGCAGCTCATGTGGGGTGCGTGGATGCGCTTGCAAATCGCGAATTCTTGTCTAAGATATGGATTTGCCCTCGACTACACCGAAGAAGTTGGTCTCACGGACTTCACCTGCCCGCGTCGATGGCGTATTATGTTCAACTGTTTGTTTGTAGTTGCAGCCTAAAGCTGCTTGGTTGGAGGAGTTTCCTTTGGCAGTCAAGATTCGCCTTGCTCGTCACGGCGCTAAGAAGCGTCCGTACTACCGTGTCGTCGTCGCCGATTCCCGCGCCCCGCGTGACGGTCGTATCATCGAGGAGGTTGGCCGCTACAACCCGATGACCGCCCCCAAGACCATCAACCTCGACCTCGAGAAGATCGCTGACTGGCAGTCCAAGGGCGCTCAGCTCACCGACGCCGTCGCCGCTCTGGTCAAGGCCGCCAACGAGGGCGAGAAGACCGAGACCGTCGTCAAGAAGTCCAAGAAGCAGCTCGCCAAAGAGGCCGAGGCCGCTAAGGCTGCCGCTGAGGCCGCTGAGGGCGCCGAGGAGTAAATCGTGCCTGAGGTTGACGCTGCACAGCTCGAGGGTGAGGCAATGCTCTCAGATCGCATCGCCGATCTCGTCGAATATCTCGTTGTTCAGATCGTCGACGACCCGGATTCCGTGAGCCTTGAGGTCATCGATGGTGACGACGCCTCTACGATTGAGGTTTCGGTCGCCGAGGATGACGTCGCTAAGGTCATCGGCCGTCGTGGCCGTACCATCAAGGCCATTCGCACGCTCGCCCGTGCACTGGCCGCTCGCCTCGACACTGCTGTCGAGGTAGAGGTTCTGGGCTAGGACCTTGAGGTCCCAGTACAAAAACATCGCCCGTGTGGTCAAGCCGCACGGAAGGAAGGGGGAGGTCCTCGCGCAGCCGCTGCGGGGGCTTCCTTCTGTATTAGAGCCGGGTATGCGCGTCGCCCTGACGCCGCCGGCGCTCAAGCGCGACCGCTTTTGCACGGTCGTGTCCGTCACCGATACGGGCGATGGCGATCTGGTCTCGTTTGAGGGCATTGACGACTTGACGGCCGCCGAGGGCATCACGGGATGCTATGTGCTGGCAAATCGTGACGACTTTGAGCTCGATTCGCTCGACGCTGCCTATACCGACCTGATGGGTCGCGAGGTGGTCGACGAGCGCTTCGGTTCGCTCGGCACGATCGTCGAGATTATGTCGACGCCCGCTAACGATGTTTGGGTTGTCGAGGGTGATCGGTACGGCGAGGTACTGATTCCCGTGATCGAGCAGGTCGTGCTCGATCTTCCCGACACAGGAACAATTTCCGTCCACGTTATGGACGGCCTGATCGATATGGACAAGTAGGGAGGACAACATGCTGATCGAGACCCTTTCGGTCTTTCCCGAGATGTTTGAGCCCGTCATGTCCACGTCGATTTTGGGCCGCGCCCGCAAGGCCGGCCTTTTTGATTTTAAGGCGTATAACCTGCGCGACTGGACGCACGACCGCCATCGTACCGTCGATGACGAGCCGTACGGCGGCGGGCAGGGCATGCTCATGAAGGTCGAGCCTATCGCAGAGGCCATCGAGGCCATTAGCGCAGAGGGTCCCAAGCCTACTGTGGTGTTCTTTACCCCCTGTGGCGAGCCCTTTACGCAGCATGTGGCCGAGCGCCTGCTCAAAAGTGAGCGCCTGTTGTTTGTGTGCAGTCGCTACGAGGGCGTCGACGAGCGTGCGTATGCGTATGCCGATGAGCGTCTGTCGATCGGCGACTACGTGCTTACGGGCGGCGAGCTGCCTGCCATGGTCGTTGCCGATGCCGTCGTACGCCTCATCCCCGGCGCCTTGGGTGACGAGATGAGCAACGTGGACGAGTCGTTCTCGACCGCCGAGGACGGAGGCCTGCTCGAGTACGCGCAGTACACTCGTCCTGCCGAGTTCAACGGCGAGGGCGTGCCTCCTGTGCTCGTGAGTGGTGATCACGCCAAAGTTGACGCTTGGCGTCGTAAGAACGCCATCGAGCGCACCTGTCGTTGGCGTCCCGATCTGATTGAGACAGCGCGGCTCACGCCCGAGGAGCGTGCGTACGCGCAGGAGATTCTGGACGCTTCGTATTCGCAGAGCGAGGAGTGAGAATGGTTCCATCGCAGCATTCCGCGTTGAGGGGCGCTTTTGAGTGGATCGCGGTCATCGCGATCGCACTGGTCGCCACCTTCTTGATTCGCTCGTTTGTGGTCGAGCCCTTTGTGGTGCCCACCGGCTCCATGGAGTCCACGATCGAGATTGGCGACCAGATCCTGGCACAAAAGGTGAGCCTCGAGCTCGGTCAGCCCGTCAAGCAGGGCGATATCGTGGTGTTTCACAACCCCGATGGCACCTCCGAGCATGATGTTCTTGTCAAGCGTGTTATTGCCACGGCCGGCCAGACGGTCGACCTGCAGGATGGCAAGGTGGTCGTTGACGGCCAAGCGCTCGACGAGGACTATACGACGGGCATGAGCTGGCCACTTTCGGTCCAAGCGCCCGGTGCTCAGGTAAGCTATCCCTACACCGTTCCCGACGGGTGCGTGTGGGTGATGGGCGACAACCGCGAAAACTCTGCCGACTCACGCTACTTTGGTCCCGTCGATCGCTCTGATTTGATCGCTGTGGCACTCGTTCGCTACTGGCCGCTCAACCGCATCGGCGCTATCGACTAAAAACCGCTATAGTACAGTACCTAACCGTGTAATCGTTTCGACGAGGGGATATTAGAGGCATGAACGCTTCATCGCTTTCCTTCCAAGACATCATCCTGCGCCTCCAGCAGTACTGGGGCGAGCAGGGCTGCGTCATTATGCAGCCCTATGACTCCGAGGTCGGTGCCGGTACCTTCCACACCGCGACCACGCTGCGCTCGCTCGGTCCCGCCGAGTGGCGCACCTGCTATGCACAGCCCTGCCGCCGTCCCGCCGACGGCCGCTACGGCGAGAACCCCAACCGCATGCAGCACTACTATCAGTTCCAGGTGCTCATCAAGCCCTCGCCGGTCAACGCCCAGGAGCTCTACCTGGGGTCTCTTGCCGCTATCGGTCTGGACCCCAACGACCATGACGTCCGCTTTGTCGAGGACGACTGGGAGAGCCCGACGCTCGGCGCCTGGGGCCTTGGCTGGGAGGTCTGGCTCAATGGCATGGAGGTCACGCAGTTTACGTACTTCCAGCAGGTGGGCGGCATCGAGGTCGACCCCGTGCCCGTCGAGATCACCTACGGCCTGGAGCGTATCGCCATGTACGCCCAGGGCGTCAACTCGGTCTACGACCTGGTGTGGAGCTACCTGCCCGACGGCACGCCCATGACCTATGGCGACGTGTTCCTCGAGAACGAGCGCGAGTTCAGTGCCTATAACTTTGAGGTCGCTAACGTCGAGATGATGCGTCAGAAGTTTGACGACTACGAGGCCGAGTGCCACTCCTGCCTGGAGCGCAAGCTTCCGCTGCCCGCATACGACTGCGTCATGAAGTGCAGCCACGCCTTCAACCTGCTCGATGCCCGTGGCGCGCTGTCCGCGGTCGAGCGTGCCAACTACATCCTGCGCGTCCGCGCCGTCGCCAAGGCGTGCTGCGAGGCCTACATGGCCGAGGTCGCCGGAGTCAACGAGAATGCCGATCAGGAAGGCGAGGTGGCGTAAGCCATGGCAGACGCTAAGGATTTCCTGTTTGAGATCGGTACGGAAGAAATGCCCTCCGCACCGCTGAACAATGCCGTCAAGCAGCTTGGCACCATGATCGCCAAGGGTCTCGACGAGGCCGGTCTGGCCCACGGCGAGGTCCGTGTGATCTCGAGCCCGCGCCGCCTGGCTGCGCTCGTTGCCGACGTCGCCACCGCGACCGACGAGGTTCACGAGGTCAAGCGCGGCCCCGCGGCCAACATCGCCTTCGACGCTGACGGTAACGCCACCAAGGCCGCCCAGGGCTTCGCCCGCAAGTGCGGTGTGGCTGCCGAGGATCTGGTCCGTCGCGAGGACACCGACGGCCGTGAGTACGTCTTTGCCGAGAAGAACATCCCTTCCGCCCCGGCCACCCCGATCCTGACGGCCCTGTGCGAGAAGACTATCGCTGGCCTGCAGTGGCCCAACTACCGCTCTCAGCGCTGGGGTCACGAGCATGCGACCTTTGTTCGTCCGGTCCGCTGGATCTGCTGCCTTCTGGGCGAGGACGTTGTGCCCGTGTCGTTTGCCGACGTGACGAGTGGCAACACCACGCGTGGTCATCGCGTGCTTGGCCCCGGTGACCATGTGGTCGCCAGCCCCGCCGTCTACGAGCAGGTGCTCGAGGACGCCGGCGTGCTTTCTGCCGAGCGCCGTCGCGAGGCCATCCTTGCCGGTATCGCCGAGGTCGAGGCTGCCCGTCCCGGCTGCCATGTCGATACGCCCAAGAAGGTCTTTGAGGAGGTCATCAACCTCTGCGAGTGGCCGACGGTGCTCGTCGGTACCTTCGATGAGGAGTTCCTCAAGGTCCCGCACGAGATCATCTGCGAGTCCATGCTCACCAACCAGCGCTACTTCCCGATCTATGACGGCGAGGGCAAGCTCACGCGTGAGTTCGTGGTCGTCTCCAACAGCAAGCCCGAGAACGCCGAGCGCGTGATCGACGGCAACGAGCGCGTTGTGCGTGCCCGTCTGGACGATGCCAAGTTCTTCTACGAGGAGGACCTGAAGATCTCCCTCGACGAGTTCCGCGAGCGTCTGGCCAAGGTCGCCCTCCAGGAGAAGCTCGGTAGCGTGCTCGCCAAGTCCGAGCGCATTGAGCAACTCGCGCTTGCCATCGCTCGCGAGGCCCATCTGGGCGCCCACCTGGCCGCCGATGCCGCTCGCGCCGCGCACCTGTGCAAGGCCGACTTGGTATCCAACGCCGTCGTCGAGTTCACGAGCCAGCAGGGCGTGATGGGCGGTTACTACGCCTGTGCGATGGGGGAGAACGACGAGGTCGCCCACGCCATTCGCGATCATTATCGTCCCCGCTTTGCCGGTGACGAGCTGCCCGAGGGCACCGCTGGCTGCATCGTGGCCTGCGCCGACAAGCTCGATACCATCGCCGGTATCTTTGCCATTGGCGAGCCCCCGACCGGCTCCTCCGACCCCTACGCGCTGCGTCGTGCCGCTATCGGCATCATCAACATCCTGCGCGACCGTCTGCCGATCGACCCCACATCGCTCATCGACTTCGCCCTCGAGCTCTATAGCGAGCAGGGCATTGAGTTCGACGCCGCCGAGGTCGCCCAGCAGGTTCGCGACTTCTTCCATGGCCGCCTGGTGAGCATGGCCCGCGACGAAAAGATCCCGGCCGATACCGTTGCCGCCGTCTCTGCGGTGCACATCATCGCCCCGTCCGTCTTCTTCGCCCGCTGCGCCGCCCTCGACGAGGCCCGCAAGAACGATGCCGAGACCTTTGACAACCTGGCTACGGCCTATGCCCGTGCCGCGCATATCTCCAAGCCCGAGCTGGGCGCGGAGTACGACCGCAGCCTGATGGGCGAGGCCGAGCTCGCGCTTGCCGACGCTTCCGAGGCTGCTCAGACTGCTGTCGATGCTGCCCTTGCTGCCGAGGACTACCCGGCCGCATTTGCCGCCCTCGCCGCCCTGCGCGCGCCCATCGACCGTTTCTTCGATGAGGTTATGGTCATGGACAAGGACGAACAGCTCCGCGATAATCGCCTTAAGCTGCTCAACCGCTTCGAGGCCGTTTTCTCCGGCATCGCCAACATCGGTGAGCTTGCCCGCAAAAAGTAAGCCAGCCTGCGCATAAGCGCAAAAGGAGCCCCGCATGGATTGCCCAGTCACCGGTCGTCCCACCGTTATCGTTATCTCCGACTCGCTCGGCGATACCGCTTGTGAGGTGGTGCTTGCGGCGTCCGGGCAATTTGATGAAGGGGCTTTTCGTCTCTTGCGCCTGCCCAAGGTGAACTCGGTGGAGCAGGTCAAGTCGTTTGTGGGTCCGCGCGTCGATGCGGACCATCGCGATATTGCCGTGTTCCACACCATTGTCGATCCGGCGCTTCGCGCCCGCGTGCTCGATTACCTGGGTATGCTGCACATTCGCTCGGTCGACCTGATTGGCCCGACGCTTGCCGTGCTGTCGTCGCTTATCGGTGTGCCGCCCAAGGGCGTTGCGGGCGTGATTCACAAGACCGATGATCGCTATTTCCATCGTATCGAGGCCATGGAGTATTTCGTTGAGCACGATGACGGGCGCGGCTGCGACGATCTGTCGGGTGCCGATATCGTGCTGCTGGGCGTATCGCGCACGTCCAAGACGCCGCTGTCGATGTATTTGGCCTATCAGGGCTACAAGGTCGCCAATGTCCCACTGGCGCATGGCATGGAGCCGCCCAAGTCGATTTACGAGGTCGACCCGATGCGCCTGTTCGGCCTGATTTCGACCGTCGATGTGATTTCCGAAATTCGCGATAGCCGCTTGGGCGATGACTACGCTCGTGCCGTTGCCGGCTCCTATGCCGAGCCCGAGAGCGTGCACAGCGAGCTCGAGGAAGCCCGTGCGCTCATGAAGCGCCTAGGCTGCTTTGTGGTGCGTACCGACGGCAAGGCCATCGAAGAAAGCGCTGCCGAGATCATTAGCCACTTGGAGGAAATCCAAGAAGCCCGTGCCCGCCGCGCCGCCCGTCGAGCCTAATAGTAGCAGCATTTTGATAAAGCGATTTAGCAAAAATATCGCATCTGACCTGCACGTTCTTACAGTGGTATCTTCATAATGTAACCACCTTTACCTACCGTTTACCGCCAGTTTTAGCACGTTTACCAAACCGCGCATCCTCTGCTTAAGCCTGCTCAAAACCCGCCGTATAGTTCCCTCACGGCCCGCATCTGGCGGGTCGATTCGTTACCACGGTCGTGCGCGTAAGTGCATGGAAGGGGAAGTATCGTGAGCGATTGCAAGAGGGTTTACCGTTTTGGAACCGACGCCCAGGGCACCTGTGTCACCGAGGGAGACAAGTCCATGAACTTCGTGCTTGGTGGCAAGGGCGCTAACCTTGCCGAGATGAGTCGTATCGGCCTGCCGGTTCCCGGTGGCTTTACCATTACCTGCCAGACCTGTGTCGAGTACTCCGGTGCCGGCAACGTCTGGCCCGAAGACGCACTCGATGAGATCGTTGCTGCCGAGGCGGACCTCGAGGCCCGCTGCGGCAAGAAGCTCGGTGACGCCAACGACCCGCTGCTCGTGTCGGTTCGTTCGGGCGCTCCGTTCTCCATGCCCGGCATGATGGACACGGTCCTCAACTTGGGCCTCAATAACGATTCCGTCCAGGGCCTCATCGCGCAGACGCAGAACCCGCGTTTTGCCTGGGATAGCTACCGCCGCTTTATCCAGATGTTTTCCAATGTCGTCATGGGCGTTGACGCCGACCTGTTCGAGAACGCCCTGACCCAGGCCCGTCTGGTCGCCGGCGTTCGCGTCGATTCCGAGCTTTCGGCCGAGGACCTGCAGGAACTCGTCGAGACCTTTAAGGGCATCTTCTCCGAGAACGTCGATGCCTCCCTGTATCCCGAGCTCGAGGTCGCCGATGGCAAGCCCGTTTTCCCGCACGATCCGGAGCTTCAGCTACGCCTTGCAATCCAGGCCGTCTTTGGCAGCTGGATGAACGAGCGTGCCTGCATCTACCGCAAGCAGCATGGCATTTCCGACGACCTCGGCACCGCCGTCAACGTGCAGGCCATGGCCTTTGGCAACAAGGGCGAGACCTCTGCGACGGGCGTCGCCTTTACGCGTAATCCGGCCGACGGCACCAAGGAGTTCTACGGTGACTTTTTGGTTAATGCCCAGGGCGAGGACGTCGTCGCCGGCATCCGCAACACCGAGCCCATTGGCGACCTCAAGGCCACCCCGGGCCTCGAGTCTGCAGGTGAGGAGCTCGAGCGCGTGTTCCTGACGCTCGAGGACCATTACCGCGATATGTGCGATATCGAGTTCACCATCGAGCAGGGCAAGCTCTGGATGCTCCAGACCCGCGTGGGCAAGCGCACCGCCACCGCCGCCCTGCGCATCGCCATCGAAATGGTCGAGGAAGGCCTGATCACCCGCGAGGAGGCCGTGAGCCGCATCGATCCCGCGCAGCTCGACCAGCTCCTGCACCCGCAGCTCGACGCCTCCAAGAAGTATGAGGCTCTGGCCAGCGGTCTTAATGCCAGCCCTGGTGCCGCCGTGGGCGAGGTCGTGTTCTCGAGTGACGACGCCGTCGCACGTTCCGCCGAGGGTCACAAGGTCATTCTGGTTCGTTGGGAGACCAACCCCGACGACCTGAAGGGCATGGTCGCCGCCGAAGGTATCCTTACCAGCCACGGTGGCAAGACGAGCCATGCCGCCGTTATCGCCCGCGGTATGGGCACGCCTTGCGTCTGCGGCGTCGAACGCTTCCACATCGACGCCGCCGAGAAGGTCGTGCACATCGAGGGCAGCGACCGCGTGCTGCACGAAGGCGACGTTATCTCCATCGACGGTACCCAGGGTATCGTCGTCGACGGTCCCGTCGACCTGGTCTCCGCCGAGCTCACCGGCGACCTGGACACCATCCTGTCCTGGGCCGACGAGATTCGTCTGGACGAGACCGGCGGCCACGCCAACCATGTGCGCGTCAACGCCGACAATCCCGAGGATGCCGAGCTTGCGCTCGAGTTTGGCGCAGAGGCCATCGGCCTGTGCCGCACCGAGCACATGTTCCTGGGCGACCGCAAGAACATCATCCAGAGCTTTATCCTGTCTGACGATGAGGCCGTGAAGCAGCAGGCCCTGGCCGACCTGCTCAAGGTTCAGACCGAGGACTTCCTGGCGATGTTCAAGACCATGTCCGGTCGCGATGTGGTCGTCCGCCTGCTCGATCCGCCGCTTTATGAGTTCCTGGATAATCCTCGCGAGCTCGAGGTCGCCATCACCAAGAAGGAAGCCGCTGACGCCAGCGAGGAAGAGCTTGCCACTCTGCGCGCCCGCCTGCGTCGTATCGACGGCATGGTCGAGTCCAACCCGATGCTCGGCCTGCGTGGTGTGCGCCTGTCCGTCGTCTTTAGCGATCTGCCGCTCATGCAGGTCCGCGCCGTCGCCACGGCCACTGCCCGCCTTATCAAGGAGGGCGTCGACCCGCATCCCGAGATCATGGTTCCGCTCGTTTCCATCACGGCTGAGCATGTCCAGACCCGCGAGGTTATCGAGCGCGTGATCGCCGAGGTATCCGCCGAGGAGGGCGTCGAGCTCAACATTCCCGTGGGCACGATGCTCGAGCTGCCGCGCGCCTGCATGGTCGCTGACGAGATCGCCCATCACGCAGACTTCTTCTGCTTTGGCACCAACGACCTTACCCAGACGACCTTCGGCTTCTCTCGCGACGATGCCGAGGCCAAGTTCATCCCGCTGTACATGCACAAGAAGATCTTGAAGGACAACCCCTTCGAGACCATTGACACGGCGGTGCTCGAGCTGGTGCGCATGGCCGTCGAGAAGGGCCGCGCCACCAACCCCGACATGCACTTTGGCGTGTGCGGCGAGCACGGCGGCGACCCCAAGTCCATCAAGGGTCTGTTTAATGTGGCCGACGTGGACTACGTGTCCTGCTCGCCCTACCGCGTGCCCCTCGCACGCCTGGCTGCCGCCCAGGCCAAGCTCGCGGCGAAGCGTTCCGCCTAACGTTTTGGGTTTAGACGCCTAGCGTAGCCCCCTTCATGCCGCCCGTCTCATTCGTGAGACGGGCGGTTATCATGTGCGGGTTTTGTCTTTTTGTCTGCGTAAAAAATTGTTCTTGCAGCAGAAACCCGCGCGTGTATACTCGAATATGTTTGTTCAACTACGTGCCGGCCAAGGTGGTACGGCACCTCTAGAAGAGTAAGGAATTGCACATGGATTACATCCGCGCAATCGAGCGTCAGCAGATCCGCGAGGACATTCCTCAGGTTCGCGTCGCCGACAACGTCAAGGTTCACTACCGCATTAAGGAAGGCGACCGCGAGCGCATCCAGGTCTTCCAGGGCGACGTCATCCGCATGGCCGGCGCCGGTGCCCGCGAGACCTTCACCGTCCGCAAGATGTCCTTCGGTGTCGGTGTTGAGCGTACCTTCCCGCTTCACAGCCCGAAGATTGCCAAGCTCGAGGTCGTTCGTCATGGTCGCGTCCGTCGCGCCAAACTGTACTACCTCCGCGACAAGGTGGGCAAGGCTGCTCGCATCCCCGAGAAGCGCTAAGAAGATCGCAGCGTCTGTCCACTCGTTTGGACGTAAGGGTCACCTTCGGGTGGCCCTTCTTTTTATCTGATTTGCATGCAAGGAGGGCCTGGTATGGCCAACATGACGAGCTCGGTTTCGGCATCGCAGGTTGCCGGTGAGTTGGCGAGCGCTACGTTTGAGGAGATTCCTGCCCTCGTGGAGCATTATCGCGAGGACCCGCGCCAGCAGGTGATCAAGGCTTGCGAGCGTGCTCTTAAGCGCCATGCCAAGGAGCTTGCCGAGCGCGAGCGCGTCAATGGCATGTACGAGCTTATGCATGAGCTTGGCGGCGATGGGGTGGTCGTTGGTGTCGACGAGGTGGGTCGCGGATCGGTGGCCGGTCCTTTGACGGTATGCGCCGTCTGCCTTCCCATGGAACCGCGCGTCTGGGGTATCAACGATTCCAAAAAGCTCACGCCCGCGCGCCGCGAGTTGCTCTCAGTGAAGATTGCCGAGGTGGCGACGGCGATCGGTTTTTGCCATATCGCGCCGAAGGATATCGATGAGATGGGCATGGCCCGCGCAATCCGCGCTGCCGTTGTGGGCGCCGTGGCCGATACGGGGCTCGAGCCCGACTGCGTCCTCATGGACGGTAACCCCTTGGGCGCCGTTCCCAACGAGCGCGATGTGGTGAAGGGCGATGCCAAGATCGCCTGCATCGCCGCGGCGTCCATCATGGCCAAGGTCACGCGTGACGAGATGATGGTCGAGTACGACGCCGAGTACCCCGAGTACCATCTGGCCGAGTCGAAGGGCTATGCGAGCCCCGAGCACATCGAGGCCATTCGCAAACATGGACTTTGTCCGCTGCACCGCGTGAGCTTTTGCGGAAACTTTCTGCAGACTGAGCGCCTTTTCTAGGTCAATTGTGGAGACAGGGACCTCTGGGGTTTTATAAACCTGCTGGTAGCGGGCCGTATGCAACACCATTGCTGCGTACGGCCCGTTTTTTGACGGCATTTGGTCAGCTTTTGGTTTGCTTCCGGTACTTACCCGCATGAAAGGTGCTCTCATCATCGGGGCAATGCAGTGTGCGGGAAAGGAGACCCCATGAGTGCCGCAAGCAAAAAGAGTAAGACGCAGCAGCTCAAGGAGTGTTGGGAAAACGGCAAGCTCGACTGCGGGGCGATGACGCCCGAGTTTATCAAGGGACTCAGTCCTCGCGAGCTGGGCATGCTGGGCGAGCTGATCACCATCGACTACTTTAACGAGCGCGGCTACACCTTGCTGGAGCAGGGTTATCGTTGCACCGAGGGCGAGGCCGACCTGGTGCTGCTCGATGAGCTCGACGATGTCGTGGTGATGGCCGAGGTCAAGACCAGACGCGTTGCGCTGGATTGCAGCACGCGGGTCTTTCCCGAGGAGGCCGTGGACGCCCAAAAGCAACGTCGCTACCGCCGCATCGCAAGTTGCTATCTCATGGAGCATTATCCGCTCAAGGCGATTCGCTTCGATGCCGTGGGCGTTACCATTCGCGGCGGGCATATCGCCGAGATCGAGCACCAGTACAACGCGTTCGATTGGCAGGTGTCGTGATGGCGTTCGAGACGTTTGCCGTTCACGCGGCCTGCATCCGCGGCGTCGAGGCGATTCCCGTCACGGTCGAGGTCTCGCTTGCCGGCGGCGTTCCGGGCATCCAGATGCTCGGCATACCGAGTATGGAGGTGATGGAGTCGCGCGGTCGTATTCGCTGCGCGATGCGCTCCGCCGGGTTCGAGATCCCGCGCTCGGGCATTACGGTCAATCTGGCGCCCGGCGATATCCGCAAGACCGGTAGCGGCTTTGATCTGCCCATCGCCATCGCGGTATTGGCGGCCGATGGGCAGATTCCCCGCGACAACCTCGATCGTTGTCTTATCGCTGGTGAGCTTGGCTTGGACGGTACGGTGCTTCCTGTCAAGGGCGAGGTGGCGTTTCAGTTATTGGCGCGTGATTTGGGGCTGTCCTTTATCGCCGGCAGGTCAGACCAGCATGTGCCACTCGCGGGCGTGGATTGCGGATTCATCGATCATTTGTCTCAGCTTGCTCATGGTATGGGCGATGCCGCGCGGCACTACTTGGATTCCGAGGGCGTCGAGGCGACCTTTGAGCCTGAGCTCGACTATGCCGACGTGCTGGGGCAGGAAGTCGCTAAACGCGGCATGGCGCTTGCGGCGGCAGGAGAACTCGGCTTGCTCATGATCGGGTCTCCGGGATCGGGCAAGACGATGCTCGCACGCCGTATGACCGGCATCCTGCCCGAGCTTTCCGTTGAGGATCAGCAGGAGGCACTGTGCATCCATTCGGTTTTGGGTGAGAACATTGATGGCTTGTTGGCGGGGCACCGCCCCTTCCGCAGTCCCCACCACAGTATTTCGACCGCAGGCCTTATCGGCGGCGGGCGCCCGGTGCACCCGGGTGAGATCAGCCTTGCTCATGGCGGCGTGCTCTTTTTGGACGAACTTGCCGAGTTTCCCACTGGCGTGCTGCAGACGCTGCGTCAGCCCATCGAGCGCGGCTACGTGAGGATCGTACGCGTCGACGGGGCTTTTACCTTCCCGTCGCGCTTTCAGCTGCTGGCTGCGAGAAATCCCTGCCCCTGCGGCTTTTTGGGCGATCGCGAGGTGCCGTGTCGCTGCTCGGCGGCGATGGTCGAGCGCTATCGGTCTAAACTGCGCGGTCCTTTGGCCGACCGTATCGACATGATGATCGATGTGACCCGTCCCGACCCTCAAGTGATTATCGAGGGTGCGGAGGGCATGTCGTCGGCCGAGTTACGTGACCACGTTGTGCGCGGTCGCGCCTTTCGCGCTTGGCGCGAATCCCGCATGGACGATGCGGATGCCGAGGCCGAGGATGACGAGACACGGTCCATTGACGGCGTCGTTTCGACCTTTGAGCTCGATGATGCGGCGGAGAAGTGTGTGCTCGGCCTGTCGAAGCGCACGCATCTCACAGGGCGTGGCATCGTGCGCCTTGTTCGCATTGCGCGCACGATCGCAGATGTCGCCGAGAGCGAGCAGGTGACGCAGGACCACGTGCTCGAGGCGGCGATGTACCAGGGAAGGAGGGACCAATGATGGCTGAGGGGACCTTCGAGCTGCATCCAGGTGACGCGTTGTATCCCGAGACCGTTTTGGAGCTTTCTGATGTACCTCAGACGCTCTATGTGCGCGGCAACCCCGAGGCGCTTTCGACGCCCGCGCTCTCCATCATCGGTGCGCGAAAGGCCTCGCCGTATGGTCTTGCCGTGGCAGAGCTTGCGGCGAAGGTGGCGGTTGAGGCGGGAGTGACGGTAGTTTCGGGCGGTGCGGTCGGTTGTGACCAGGCCTCGGGTTGGGCTGCGGTCAACGCCGGCGGCAAACACGTTGTGGTGCTGGGGACGGGCGCCGACGTGGTCTACCCGCGTTCGAGCGCGGGGCTGATTACGCGCACGCTTGATACGGGTGGCGCGGTCGTGTCGATCTCTCCGTGGGGCATGGGTCCGCGCAAGTTCGCCTTTCCGCGCCGCAATCGCGTAATCGCGGCCCTGTCGCAAGCCCTCTTTGTATCCGAGGCGGGTATGCCTTCTGGGACGTTTTCCACAGCCGAGGCTGCTATGGATTTGGGGCGCGAACTTCTTGCCGTGCCGGGGTCGATCCTATCGCCCGAGTCGCGTGGCACGAATTACCTCATTGCGAACGGTGCCTGCTGCATCGTCGACGAGGAATCTATCGAGATGGCTATCTCACGCATCTACGGAACCCTGCGCTACTCGCGCCCCGATGCTCCCGGCATTGCCGACCTGGATCCAACGCAGCAGACCGTGATGCATGCGCTCATCGCCTCTCCGCTCAAGGTCGACGACATCGCGGCGCTCGTCTCGCTCGATGCTGTCGGCGTACTCAAACTCTTGGGTTCGCTTGAACTCGAGGGTCTTATCGAGCGCATGATGGATGGAAGGTATGCGCCCTCCAAGTTTGCCCTTCACGCCCAGACACCCTTCGGTCACAATGGAAAACGTGTCAATTAGAAAGGTGTTTGCAGATGCAGTTCGATCAGGTGACAGTTATCGGTGGCGGTCTGGCGGGTTCGGAGTGCGCGATCCAGCTGGCAGATCGCGGTTTTGCCGTTAAGCTGTGCGAGATGCGCCCCCAGGTGAGCTCCCCGGCTCACCATACCGATCACCTGGCAGAGCTCGTCTGCTCGAATTCGTTTAAGTCGACCCGTCCGGATTCCGCGGCTGGTTTGCTGAAGGCCGAGCTTGAGCGCATGGGTTCAGTCCTGCTCGATTGCGCCCATCGCGCGGCTGTTCCCGCCGGTGGCGCCTTGGCGGTCGACCGCGTCAAGTTTTCCGAGCTTGTCGAGGCCGAGGTTGCCGCTCGTCCCAATATCGAGGTCGTGCACGGTGAGGTCACACAGATTCCCGAGGGCCACGTGGTCATTGCCGCGGGCCCGCTGTGTTCACCGGCGCTGAGCGAAGAGGTTATGAAGCTCGTCGGTGGCGATGCCCTGGCATTCTTTGATGCGGCGGCGCCGATCGTCGATGCCTCCACGCTCGATATGGACGTGCTGTTCTCGCAGTCGCGCTACGAGGAGCAGGGGAGCGGCGACTATCTCAACGCTCCGCTCAACAAGGAGGAGTACGAGGCCTTT
>CATXXF010000034.1 GCA_958403395.1 uncultured Collinsella sp. | reverse complement strand
CCCTACCGGGAGTAGCCCCGACGGTTGACAAAACTATAGGAACACCCAATGACTAGTTTCGTTTGCGGGGGAGGCGTGGGACAATACCGAGCGAACGAGATTGGACGTCTGGGAAAAGGGGTCGCGATGAACAGGCTGAGGACGCTTGCCGACGTACTGCGACAGGCCGGCTTTGCGCGCATCACGGGTCTGTTTCTTATCTTTTACCTGCTGTGCTCGACGGCTGTCTGGCTGTCCGAGCCCACGACCCTCACGTTTGGCGATGGACTTTGGTTTAGCTTTGAGACGGTCTCGACGATCGGCTTTGGCGATATCCCCGCCGAAACGCCGGTTGCCCGCGGCATTACCGTTATCCTAAGCGTCATCAGCATCTTCTACATCGCCATGCTCACGGGCGTGGCGGTGAGCTACTGCAACACGCTCGTCAAACTGCGCCAAAAGGACACCATGGCGCGCTTTATGGACGATCTTGAGCATTTGGAAGAGCTCGATCGTGACGAGCTCGCCGATCTTTCGCGTCGCGTGCGCGAGTATCGTCGACGCCAGCGCTAAGACGAACGTCGTGCGCCACAACAAGGGGGACCAAATATGAATATCACCGTGTATCTGGGTGCCAGTGCCGGCAATGATCCGGCGTTTCTGCCCGCGGTGCAGGAGCTGGGCAACTGGATTGGCGCCAACGGGCACGCGCTGGTATACGGCGGGTCCAAATCGGGGCTGATGGGTGCGCTCGCCGATAGCGTACTCGAGGCGGGTGGACGCGTGACGGGTGTTGAGCCGAGCTTTTTTATCGAGGCCGAGTTTCAGCACGACGGAATCGACGACCTTATCGTGACGAGTGATATGGCCGAGCGCAAAGCCAAGATGATCGAGCTCGGTGATGCGTTCATTGCCTTTCCGGGCGGCACGGGCACGCTCGAGGAGATTGCGGAGGTCATGTCCGCGGTATCGTTGGGGCACTTGAGCGCGCCGTGCATCCTGTATAACCTGGACGGTTACTACAACGACCTTAAGGCGCTGCTCGGGCACATGATTGATAAGGGCTTATCGAGCCCACGGCGCCAGCAAGGCATTTACTTTGCCGACGATTTGCGCGAGATTGCCTCGATTATCAACGGATAAGTCTTGAGCCTGCCCCACTATGGCTCCCAATGGTGCCGTTTGCAGCGCAGATGGTTGGCTCGTTCGGGCAACGCTCGCTCTACAATAAAACGTATCTATGTCGACTTTGACCGCGGGAGGACCCGATGGACAACCTTGCCAAACCCACAAACCGCGCGCTGTTTTTAGTTAGCGTTGCCGTGACCGGTGCGTTCGCAGGTGCCGCGGTCTGGCTGTTCTTTTTTGCGATGGAGCACGGTATCGACTATCTATGGACCGAGATTCCGCACGCGCTTGGTGTCTCTTCGCCCGAGCTTGCCAGTGGCCCGTTTGGCTTTTTGCCGTACCCGTTTTTTGTCTGCCTGCTGGGCGGCCTGTTAATCGGTCTATACGAAAAGATGACGGGCATCAAGACCGATGACCTCAACCAGGTGATGGCAAAGGTTAAGCAAGACGGGCGCTACCCGTACGACAACTTGGGCAAGCTTTCGCTCGCGGCATTGCTGCCGCTGCTGTTTGGTGGAAGTATTGGACCGGAGGCCGGTCTGACCGGCGTTATCGCAGGTCTGTGCAGCTGGGTCGGCGACCGTATGCGTCGCTTTGGCGCCGAGTTTAGGGAGCTCACGCTGCTGGGCATCCAGGCTGCCCTGACGGCGCTCTTCACCGCGCCCGTCTTTGGCTTTGTGGCGCCGCTTGCCGGAAGTGCTGACGGCCAGGGTGTCGGCGATGGCGAGGATTCCGAATCCGGTGAGATCACCATCAGGCTGCCTAAGGCGCAAAAGACCGTGGTTTACGGCATCGCGATTGCTGGCGGCCTGGGCACCTACCTGCTGCTCGGCCAGCTCATGGGCGGCGGCATGGGTATGCCGAGGTTCGAGGCTGCCGTGGTGGGCAACCTGGAGCTTACCTGGCTCATCCCTCTGTCGCTGATCGGAACAATCTGCGGCTGGCTGTACTTTGTCTCTGAGCACGCGAGCGAAGCGCTTGCTCATGCAATAGGGGCGCGCCCTGTCGTCAAAGCCATGCTGGCCGGTCTGGCGCTCGCCATCTGCGGCACGGTCCTGCCCTACACCATGTTTGCCGGCGAGACGCAGGCCGACGTGCTCATGGAAACCTATCTGACCATTCCCGCCGGCGTGCTTATCGCGACCGGTCTCGTTAAGGCCATGCTGACGCCCGCCCTCATCAACCTTGGTTGGCGCGGCGGCCATTTCTTCCCGGTTATCTTCTCGGGCGTAAGCCTGGGCTATGGCCTTGCTATCCTCACCGGCGCCGATCCGGTCTTTTGCGTCGCCGTTTGCACGGCCTCGACGATGGGCGCCGTTATGCGTCAGCCCGTCATGGTCGTGGGCCTGCTGCTCATGTGCTTCCCACTCAAGGGCATTGTCTGCATGATCATCGCCGCAGCCATTGCCGCCGGTATCCCACTGCCCAAGCCGCTGCGCAAGTAGCACGGTTTTTCACGAGTCAATTCCAGGGGTACGAGATGATCCTGTACTTTAGCGCGACAGGGAACAGCGAGCATGTGGCGCGTCGCATTGCAGCGGCGACAGACGACAAGGTTGTGTCGATTGAGCGTTTTGATGTCGAGGCCCTTCGCCTTGTTGCGACGGAAGGCCCCTGTCAACTGGGATTTGTTGCTCCGGTGTATGCCTGGGGTCTGCCGACGCCGATGATCGAGTTTTTGAAGACTGCCGACCTGTCGATTGCTGCCGGTGCAAAGGGCGGCGAGCGCCCCTATACGTTCTATGTTTCGACGTACGGTTCGACGACCGGCCAATCGGCCAAGTTTGCCCGCGATCTGCTGCACGAGCGTGGGCTCGAGTTAGATGCGGCGATGAGCGTCAAGATGCCTGATACCTGGACGCCTGTTTTCGACCTGTCTGACCCTCAAAAGGTTGAGGGTATCAATAGGGCTGCTGAGGCGCAGATTGATGCTGTGATCGAGGCGGTGCGGGAGCGGCGCACGGGCAACATGATGCGCCATCGCGTGCCCCTGTTTGCATCGTGCGCGTATCATGCGTTTGGGCTGCCGCGTATGCAGCAGACGAGCAAGTTTGCCGTCGATGCTAGCCGCTGCGTCGGGTGTAGCCTCTGCGCTAAGCGCTGCCCCATGGCGGCGATTGAGATGCGAGACGGCCTTCCCGTCTGGACAAAGCCGGAGTGCGCAGCCTGCCTTCGTTGCCTGCACTGTTGTCCCAAATTTGCCATCTCGCACGGTAAGCGCACAGCATCCCACGGTCAGTACAGGCATCCTAAGCCAGGTGTGAGGATGTAGCGGCTGCTGGCCGCGCTACTTCCAAACTGCGAGCGCGGCGGTGCCCAGTACGATTAGGGCGAGACCGATGGCGCTGCGCCGTGAGAGTTTTTCGTTGAATGCCAAGCGCGCAAATAGTACCGATACGACAATCGATAGTTTGTCGATCTGCACCACGACGCTCACCTGGCCTGTGGCGATGGCGTAGTAGCATAGCAGCCACGATGCGCCAGTCGCAATGCCCGATGCCGCGAGAAATACGAGTTCGCAGCGGTCTACGTGCACGGCTTGGCCCATCTTGCCTTTAGCTGCCACGATTGCCCATGCCATAACCAGTACCACGCAGGTGCGGATTGCCGTGGCCAGGTTTGACTCGACGCCTTCGATGCCGATCTTAGCGAGGACGGAGGTGAGTGCTGCGAACATGGCGGCGCCGAGGGCGTAAGCGAGCCAGGTCCGGTCTTGCTGCTGCTCGGGTCCGGCGGATTGCTGCTTCTCGGTCATTAAAAACGTGCCGAGGGTAATGACGGCGGTTCCCACGAGCTTAACCGCAAGGTTGCTCGTCTCGCCAAAAAGCACGATGGCGATCAGCGCGGCGAGCACGGTGCTCATCTTGTCGACCGGTACGACCTTATTGACGTCTCCGATGCTCAACGCCTTAAAGTAACAGATCCACGAAGCGCCGGTAGCGAGTCCCGAGAGGACGAGAAAGAGCCAGGATCTGGGTTCGATGCTGCCAATGGTTCCAATGGATCCAGAAATGCCCGCCATTGCCCAGGCGAAAACGAGCACCACGCAGGTGCGAATGGCCGTCGCGACATCGGAGTCGGTCTGCTTGATGCCGCATTTGGCCAAGATGGATGTGATGCCGGCAAAGAATGCTGACGTAAATGCTGCGACGACCCACGACACGGGTTGAGCGCCTCCTCAAAAAAGACCATGCCAGATCTATGGCGCATGTCCAATGATACCGCGCTTGCCTACAGGTCGCGTACTCGATAAACCTTGGTGCTGACGGTGCAGCTGATTGCACATAGTGCGAGCGCCAGTACTGCAATTCCTGCACACAGACAGCCAAGGACGGCGGGATCGGGATTCGCTCCGGCAATCGACATGAGCCAGTTGCTGATGGGGTTGGAGGAGCTCAACGTGGCAATGGCAAGGCACCAGAGCAGGGCAAACAGGCCGACGGATAGGCGCAGCGCCTCCATGTGTCCAAATCGGAAGAACAGCGGCTGTGCCAAAAACACCATCATGAGGGAGATGAGCATCGATGCTGCCGAGGCTATAGCGATCTCAAAGACCGTCTGTCCCGTCGAGGGGATGCCCACGCTGTTGAATAGCGGGATGGAGACGATGCTCAGAAGCGCGGCGGCGCACGCCATGACAGCCGAGAAGACAATAACGCTCAGGTAGCGTGCGCAAATAATGTCTTTGCGCGAGAAGGGCAGCGTTGCCCGATAACGCTCCCAGCCATTTTGATTGTCGAAGCCGGCCAGCGAGCTCATGACCATGATGGGCGACATGGCACTGACCGCGCAGGCGCCAGCGCTCATGCCGGAATCGCCATCCGACGCGTTGGCGAGGGTCAACACAACGAAGATGAACAGGCTGACGCCCGCGATGCTCGGGATAAGCGTGCGAACGATGGCGAGCTCGGACATAAAGGCGCGTTTCATTTCGAAGCCCCTTTCAGCATGAGGCGCAGGTAGTCATCAATGGTTGCCCGATCGCAGGGAATCTCGGGGAAGGCCTCGAGCGTTTCGCGACGGTTGGGCACGAGCACGTCCACGCTATAGGCGTGCTGGACGGCACGGGCGCCTTCGACGCAAGCCATAAGCTCGGCGGCCTGCGCTTGGGTGCAGTGGGCGATGCCGGCGCGGTCGGTAATGTCCTCGCGCGGCAGGTCAAACACAATCGAGCCGTTATCGATGCAGATGACGCGGTCGGCAGCACGATCGAGATCAGACGTAATGTGGCTCGAGAGCAGCACGCTGCGCTGGCCGTCGGCGACAAAGGCAAGCAGCTCATCAAGCAGTTCCTCGCGTGCCATGGGATCGAGGCCCGCGGTGGCTTCGTCCAAAACGAGCAGCTTGGCCTGGTGGCTGAGTGCACAGGCAAGCTGCAGTTTCATGCCCATGCCGCGGGAGAGGTCCTTGACCTTTGCCTTGGGATCGAGGCCAAATCGTTTGATGAATCCGGCGAACGTTTCGCGGTCCCACGTGGGGTATGCCGGACCTACGAGCGCCTCGATCTGGCCGACCTTGAGCGTGGAGGGGAAGGGGCATGTGTCCAGCACGAGGCCGATGCGGGAGCGCAGGTGGCGTTGCGACTCATCGGGCGCGTCGGCGCCACAGCGCTGCCCAAACAGGTGCACCTCGCCGGCATCGAGCTTTATAAGCCCGAGAGCAGCTCGAATCGTCGTCGTCTTGCCGGCGCCATTTGCGCCCACAAAGCCAACGATCTGGCCGGGCTCCACAGCGAGCGTGACATCACGCAGCGAAAAACGGTCGCTCATACGGCGTGAGATGCCTTTTAGTTCTAGCAAGTTTTGCATGGTATAGCCTTTCTTGCAGATGGCTACTGCATGGTTTCGGGGGCTACCAGGTCGAGCATTTCGTGCAGCTTGTCGCGCGTGACGCCCAAGGCTTCGGCTTGGCTTGCCGCTTTCGCAAGCAGCTCTTCGATATGGCAGAGCTGGTTTTCACGCAAGAGTTCTTGGTTGCCCTCGGCGACAAAACAGCCCTTGCCCTGCACGGTGCAGATAAACCCGAGCTGCTCCAGGTCGGCGTAGGCGCGCTTGGTGGTGATGACACTCACGCCAAGATCGCTCGCGAGTGCACGGATGCTGGGGAGTTTGGCTCCCGCAGCGAGTGTGCCCGAAAGGATCTGAGCTTTGACCTGCGAGGCTATTTGCTCGTAGATGGGCTTGTCGCTCGAATTGGATAGGATGATGTCCACAGCGGCTCCTTAGCTGTTGGGCTACACGTGTATATAACCGGTAAGCACAGTATATATACACTATGCACAGTTACGCAAGAGGCAAATAGGGATTGTCCGTTCGTTCATCCATCTCAATCTGTAACATCTGGAACCGATTTGGACGGCTACCTGTTACAGATTGAGATTTTGCTGGCGGGCCCCACCTGTTTGTCTAAATCTGTAACAGGAAGAGGTTCAAAAACCGTCTAGATGTTACAGATCGAGACAAACTGCTGCGGAGTGCCACCATCGACTGCTACCTAGGCCCCAACTGATGAATTTGTCCTGATAGGTGCCCTAGAGCGGGATTTCGCGGCTACAATAATGCGGTTACAACGACGTAATGCACTCAATGCAAGAAAGGATCCGCATGGCAAGCCTGTCGGATGAAATCTCGTCGCGCCGCACATTCGCGATCATCAGCCACCCGGACGCCGGTAAGACCACGCTTACCGAGAAGCTGCTGCTCTATACCGGCAGCATTCAGACCGCCGGCTCGGTCAAGGGCAAGAGCTCGGCCAAGCATGCCGTCTCGGACTGGATGGACATCGAGAAAGAGCGCGGTATTTCCGTTACCTCCTCGGTCCTGCAGTTCACCTACAACGGCGCCTGCGTCAACATCCTCGATACCCCCGGCCACCAGGACTTCTCGGAGGATACCTACCGTACCCTTATGGCCGCCGACGCCGCAGTCATGGTCATCGACGGCGCTAAGGGCGTCGAGGCCCAGACCAAGAAGCTCTTTAAGGTCTGCACGCTGCGTCACATTCCTATCTTCACCTTTGTGAACAAGCTCGACCACGAGGCTCGCGATCCGTTTGAGCTCATGGAAGAGATCGAGAATGTTCTGGGCATCAACACCTATCCCATGAACTGGCCGATCGGCAGCGGCCGCAATTTCCGCGGTGTGTTCGATCGTCAGACCCGTCGCGTTATCGCCTTTGAGGGCGACGGTCACGCCAACGCCACCAAGAAGGTCGCCGAGGTCGAGGCTGAGCTGGGCGACCCCTCCATGGACGAGCTTATTGGCGAAGAGAACCATAAGAACCTGATGGACGACATCGAGCTGCTCGATGGCGCCGGCGACGAGCTCGACTTGGATGCCGTGGCCTGCGGCAAGCTGAGCCCGGCGTTCTTTGGCTCAGCGCTCACCAACTTTGGCGTGGAGCCCTTCCTCAAGGAGTTCCTGCGTCTGGCCCCGACGCCGCGCGCCTATACCGATACGCTCACCGGCGAGCCGGTCGATCCCTGCCGCGACGACTTTAGCGGCTTTGTGTTTAAGATCCAGGCCAATATGGACAAGAACCACCGAGACCGCATCGCCTTTGTGCGCATTTGCTCGGGCAAGTTCGAGCGTGGCATGGATGCCTTCCACATGCAGGGCAACCGTAAACTCAAGCTGGCCACGGGCACCTCGATGATGGCCGATGACCGCGCGATTGTTGACGAGGCGTACGCGGGCGATATCGTGGGCCTGTTCGATCCGGGTATCTTTAGCATCGGCGACACCGTGTGCTCTGGCAAGCGCCACGTGCAGTATCCGCAGATCCCGACGTTTGCCCCCGAGATGTTCGCTCGCATTACGCAGGTCGATACGCTCAAGCGCAAGCAGTTCGTCAAGGGTATGGAGGAGCTTGCCCAGGAGGGCGCCATCCAGATCTTCCGCGAGCTGGGTGCCGGCATGGAAAGCGTCATCGTGGGCGTGGTCGGCGTGCTGCAGTTTGAGGTGCTCGAGCGCCGTCTCAAGGCCGAGTACCGTGTTGAGGTTCGTCGCCAGCCGCTGCCCTATACGGACATCCGCTGGATCCAGAACGACCCCGACACTATTGATATCCCGGGCCTTTCGCTCACGCGCGACACGCTGCGCGTCGAGGACATGCGCGGCGGTAAGCTGCTGCTGTTCACGAGCCCGTGGAACGTGGATTGGGCAACCGACCACAACCCCGACCTGATCCTGTCGGAGTTTGGCAACGTAGCCTTTTAACGCATCGGCGCGGTGGTCCTGCGGGGCTGCCGCGCCGTTTGCTTGCCTTATGCCGTGTGAGCGGCTATTATACCCACCGTCGTCTCAAGACCGGGGCGTCCGAGCAGTTCGGGTTCGATATCCTGCTCGTTAAACCTAAAACCAAAGGAGTACATAATGATCAAGAAGGTCATGGAGGACTACAAGGTCCTGTTGCGGAGCATTCCCGCGGCAACGGTTTCGCTGTTTTTCGTGAGCGTCATCATGATGAACCTGCTGGCCAACAAAGAGCTCATCAGCCTGCCGTATCTGGCACTCGACTGCGGCTTTGTGGTGAGCTGGGTTTCGTTTTTGTGCCAGGACATGATCTGCAAGCGCTTTGGCGCCAAGGCATCCATCAAAATCTCTATCCTCGCGCTGCTGGTCAACTTGGCCGTGAGCCTGTGCTTTTGGGCATGCTCGCTCACGCCCGGCATGTGGGGCGCCTACTACGACACGGGCATGATCGAGGTCAACACTGCCCTTAACGCCACTATCGGCGGCACCTGGTACGTGGTGCTTGGCTCTTCGCTGGCAATGCTCGTTTCTGCCGTGGTTAACTCCACGCTCAACCAGTCGCTCGGCCGTATGCTCAAAAAGAATAACTTTGCGAGCTTTGCCTTCCGCTCCTATGTGTCCACGGGTGTTGGCCAGTTTATCGACAATCTGGTCTTTGCCATTGTGGTGAGCCACACGTTCTTCGGCTGGACCTGGGTGCAAGTCCTCATGTGCTCGCTGACGGGCGCTGTTGCCGAGCTGCTGTGCGAGGTCTTCCTGAGCCCCGTGGGCTACAAGGTCGTGCGTGGCTGGGAGCGCGAGAATGTGGGCTCCGAGTACCTCGAGCGCCACGCAACCGCCTAAGGAGCAAGTATGCGGGTTTTGATCACGGGTGCTTCGGGCGGTATCGGAGCCGCATGCGTGCAGCGCTTTTTGGACGAGGGCCACGAGGTCGTGGGCTTTGATCTGCTGCCGGCGTCGATCGAACACGAGCGCTACCGCCATCTGATTGTTGATGTCCGCGAGCCGGGCTCGTTTCCAGGCGACCTTGAACCCCAAGTGATCGTGAACGTTGCCGGTACGCAGGATTCGGCCGACGATATCGCCGCCAACCTGTGTGGCACCATCAACGTGACCGAGCGCTACGCTTTTGTGGGGGAGGGGCTTGCCGCCAAGCCGGTGCCGGCTATCCAATCCGTGGTCAATGTGGGGTCGGCGAGCGGGCATACTGGATCGGAGTTTCCCGCCTATGCCGCCAGCAAGGGCGGCGTTATCGCCTACACCAAGAACCTTGCAAACCGCCTGGCACCGCAGGCCATCGCCAACAGTGTGGACCCGGGCGGCGTTATCACGCCGCTCAACCGTTGCGTGATGGAAGACGAGCACCTGTGGAACCAGATTATGGAGCTCACGCCGCTTAAACGCTGGGCCACCGCCCAAGAGATTGCCGAGTGGATCTACTTTGTGGGCGTGACCAATCGGTTTATGACCGGGCAGAGCCTGCTGATTGATGGCGGCGAGGCCGGCCGCACACAATTTATTTGGCCCGAATAGGAAACGCGCCCGATGGAAAGCCGTCGGGCGCATTTTTGATGTATCGATTTTTAGCCGAGGCAAGTCCAGTTGACGGGGGTCGAGCCGTGCTGTTCGAGTAGCTGATTGGCTGCCGAGAAGGGACGCGACCCCATAAAGGCGGGGAGTTCTGCCGTGGCGCGGTTGGCCGAAAGCGGCGAGGGGTGCGTGGAGGCCAGACAGAACTTGCCGGTTGCCTTGCCCGCGCCGGTCGCGACGAGCTTACCTTCGACCATCTGCTGGGCAAAGCGGCCCCATGCCAAAAAGACAACCGGTTGGGGCAGCTGGCAGCAGCGTTCGATAACGTAGTCGGTGAGCGTGCTCCAGCCCAGTTTCGCGTGCGAGTTCGCGGCATGCTCGCGCACGGTGAGCGTAGTGTTGAGAAGCAGGACGCCCTGTTGTGCCCATGGCGTTAAATCTCCTGTGGCGGGAATAGGGCAGTCCAGATCGGCATTGAGTTCCTTGTAGATGTTGCGCAGGCTCGGCGGCAACTTGGTTTGCGTCGCGGGGACCGAGAACGACAGCCCCATGGCCTGGTTGGGTCCGTGATAGGGGTCTTGACCCAAGATGACAACCTTGACCTGGTTGACTGGCGTGTAGGCGAGGGCATTGAGGATGTCGTCTTGTGCCGGGTAGATAGTCTGCTCGGCACGCAAAAGGGCGATGCGCTCGAGCAGCTGGTTCGTAGTGTTACGTACCGGCTGCGGTGCATCGCCCAACCAATTTGCTATGTTGCGGTCGCGGATCGCGGCGTCCATGGCGCTCCTTTACGTCAGATGCTCTGTTGGCATCTATTGTAAAGGCGCACCGGTTGCCTTTATGCCGCGGCTGTATGAAGAGCGGGGTCTACGAGACGTGCTCGGGCGCTCCTGCCATGCGAGCCTGTCCATGTGCGCGGAGGCGCGGAAGCTCGACGGTTGCCACCATGACGCCGCTGAGGATGAGTGCGGCGCCAAAGAAGGCGATGGGGCTCAGGACCTCGCCGACCAGGAAGAACGAGAAGACGCCGGAGCATACCGGCTCGAGCGAGAAGGCGAAACCGGTGGTTTCGGCAGGCACGTGGGGCTGCACGAGTGTCTGGGTGATAAAGCCGTAGGCAGAGCAGATGAGTGCGAGCGCGACGACGACCACGACCTCGCTGGGCGTGCTGGGAAGTGTGAAACCGCCAAAGACGCATGCGGCAATGCCCGAGAACAGGCCGCCAAAGCCCAGCTGCCAAATGCCCAGGGACAGCGGATCGACTTTTTCGACAAACCGCTTGGCGACAATGATGTGTCCGGCGTAGACAAAGGCGGAGAGCAGCATGATGAGCGCGCCCGGGTTCAGGCTAGTGAAGTCGGCGCCCGAGAGCAGCAACATACCGCAGGTGACGATGGCGGTGCCGACGAGCACTTTGCGCTCGGGGGCGCGGCGCAGCAGAGCGGCGTTGGCAAACGGCACGATTACGACCGTCAGGCTCTGCAAAAAGCCGGCAGTGGAGGCAGAGGTGAGGCTGGAGCCCAGGCACATGCAGGTGAGCTCGGTTGCCATAATGGCGCCGATGATGGCGGCACGGACCATAAGGTCGCGGTTGATGCGCAACGCGTGCTTGTGGAAGAGCAGCAGGCAGACCACAAAGGCGATGATGCAGCGTAGCGCGACGATGCTCGTGGCGGTCATGCTGTCCATGCCGATCTTCATAAGGGGGTACGAAAAGCCCCATGCGACGGGAACGGAAAATGAGAGCGCGATTGCTTTTTTGCGATCCATGGGACTCCTTTTGTTACAGAACGGTTTCGTAAAAAGGATTCTGCTCCCAGATGTGGATGTAGTAAAGCGAATGTATCTTCAGTATGATTAAGAAATGCTGAAGTAGGTGCGAAAGGCGCTGGCAAAACGTTTTACGACTGCATTGATGTGGAGGCACGATGACATCGCGGTATCAGATTGTTTGTATGGTGGTCGATCGCGGCAGTCTTAAGGGCGCGGCGGACGAGCTGGGCTATACGCAAAGTGCGGTGAGCCAGGCCGTCAAGGCGCTCGAGCGCGAGCTGGGTACCACGCTTATCGAGCGCGGAAAGCAGGGCGTTACGCTTACGCGCGACGGTAAACAATATCTGCCGTACCTGCGCCAGATCGTGACTGCCGAGGCCGAGCTCGAGGGCAAGCGCCAGGAGCTGCTGGGGCTTTCGTCGACCGATATTCGCATTGCGACGTTTACCAACGTGAGTCGAACCGTGTTGCCGCGCGTGATCCGCGACTTTGGGGCCCTGCATCCGGGCGTGCACTTTACCCTCAAGCAGGGCGATTACACGCGCAACGCCCAGTGGGTGCACGATGGCGTGGTTGACTTTTGCTTTACGGCACGCGGGTTTACCGCTGGTCTCGAGAAGCGCGTGGTCTATCACGACGAGTTGGTAGCATTATTGCCCGCCGCGCATCCACTGACGGCAAAGGAAAAGGTGACACTCGCCGACCTGGCGTCCGAGCCGTTTGTGCTGCTGGATGAGGGCGAACAGAGCCTGGTGCTCGATGCATTTGCGGCGCATGGCCTGTCGCCGCATGTGACGAGTGAGGTGACCGACGACTACACCATCATGGCGATGGTGGAGGAGGGCCTAGGCGTGAGCATGCTATATCGACGTACCGTTGAGGGCATGCGAGCCGATATTCGCGTGCGGCCCATCGTGCACGCTCCTTCGCGCGACGTGGTGGCAGCCTGGCGCAGTTGGGACACCATGCCTATCGCCACGAGGCGCTTTATCGACTATATGAGCTCGCATATTGTCAATTAATGACTGGCGTGGCGTTGAGTGCGGTGTTTAGCGGGCTGTCGCTTTGGCTTGGGTGGCGCGATAGGTGCGTGCCGGGTGGCAAAGTAGTACCGCCACGACCATAAAGAACGCCGTGGTGCCCAGGCTGATGGGGTAGACCATCATGATGTTCGCAAAGGTGCGGAAGTGCGGGAACACGCAGAACACCCAATAGAAGCGGATGCCGCAGACGCAGATCATGGTGATGAGGGCGGGCGTGAGCGAGATGCCAAAGCCGCGCAGGTAGCCTGACATGTTTTCGTAGAACATGCTAAAGGCGTACGCCGGGAAGATCGAGCACACGCGGATATAGCCGATCGAGACGATGTTGGGATCGCTGTTGAACAGCGACAAGATCTCGCGCCCCAGGCCGACAATAACGATGATCGTGGTGAGTGCAACGATACCGCCTTCGACCAGGCAGACCTTAAGCGTTTTGGTGCAGCGATCGATCTGGCGGGCGCCGTGGTTTTGTCCCACAAAGGTGGTGCAAGCCTGGCTAAAGCTGTTGAGCAGGTTATAGCACACGTACTCCAGGCTCATGGCGGCGCTCGATGCCGCCATGACCTCGGTGCCCAGGCTGTTGATGGCAGACTGGATGATGATGTTGGCGACGGCAAAGACGGCGCTTTGGATGCCGGCGGGCAGGCCGATCTTGACGATGCGCTTGAGGGCGACGGGGTCGATAGCCAGGTCGCGTAGGGTGACGCGGACGACGGAGTCGGTCTTGAGCAGGCGGATAAAGAGCGTAGCGGCGCTGACGGTGTAGGCGATGGCGGTGGCGATGGCGACGCCCGCGACGCCCCAGTGGAGTACGGGGACAAAGATGAGGTCCAGGCCAATGTTGAGGACGGTGGACACGGCAAGCGCCTGCAGCGGCATGCGGGTGATGCCGACGGAGCGGAAGATCGCGGCCTCAAAGTTGTAGAGCAAAATCGAGGGCATGCTGAGCAAAAAGACGCGCAGGTAGAGTGAGGCGAGCGGCATGGTTTCGGCGGGAACGTTGAGGGCGGCGAGCATGGGCTCGGCAAAGATCTCGCCCAGCGCGATGACGACGAAGCCCACGAGTGCCATTAAAATCGAGGTATGGACGGCGCGTTTGACCATGTTCTGATCGTTGCGGCCGATAGCGTTGGCAATGACCACGTTGGAGCCGAGCGACATGCCAATAAACAGGTTGAGCATAAGGCTGGTAAGCGGAACATTGGAGCCGACCGCCGCCATGGCGAGGGTTCCCTGGTCGCCCGAGAAATTACCGATGATGACCGTGGCGATGAGGTTCGACAGCTGCTCCAAGATGCTCGTGGCGGCTACGGGGAAGGCGAACAGGGGAATATTGCGCCACAGCGATCCGGTGGTCATGTCAATGTGCTTAGATACGGTGTCAGCCATACGCTCTCAATCTCTAATATGCTCTTTCGTGCTTATTTGCGCAGATGATGATACTCCTAATGCAACCAGTCGGCACTTGGGGACGTTCCTTTTCTGTCGGCAGCTGGGGGACACTCCCTGTCTCTTCTATGACGAGGTTGAGAAGGCGTGAGACAATGGTGGGCGTTGTGTTGTTCGCGCTAAGGAGTTGCCATGTTGTTGTGTCCCGTTTGCCATGAGCCACTGGTGGATAACGAGCGCGGTGCTGCATGCGCGGGCGGACACCGGTTTGACCGTGCGCGCGAGGGCTATCTGTACCTACTGCGCTCGTCCAAGAGCGGCGACTCTATGGGCGATCCCAAGTCACAGGCGCGCAGCCGTCGTGACTTTCTGAACCGCGGTTACTATGCGCCGTTGCGCGATACGATGGTTGAGCTGGTGCGCGAGCGGGTGCCTGGGCGTGCAGCGTCTGCGAACGGCTCCATGACGCTGCTCGATATTTGCTGCGGCGAGGGCTACTACACCAGTGCCATGGGCGCGGTGCCGGGCGTGGATGCTTACGGGTTCGACCTGGGCAAAGAGATGGTGCGCCTTGCCGCCAAGCGCGGCGATGCGACCTACTTCGTGGCCAACATGAAGGACATCCCCGTGGCTGATGGCGCCTTCGATATGGTGACCGAGCTCTTCGCTCCCTTTAACGAGCGTGAGTTTGCCCGCGTGCTGGCGCCCGAGGGCTCGCTCTACACCGTCGTGCCAGGTGCCCGTCATCTGTTTGGGCTTAAGGAAGTGCTCTACGATACACCGTACCTTAACGACGAGAAGCTGCCGAAAACCACCGAGCTCGAGTTGGTCGGAACGCAGCGGGTGTCTGCGATTATTACGCTTCAGACCCAGGACGACATCGAGGCGGTGTTCCAGATGACGCCGTACTACTACCGTACGCGCTCTTCCGACAAAGAACGCCTGGCAAATTTGGACACCCTTCAAACCGACATTGACTTCATCATCGCCGAGTACCGCCACAGCTAACAACCTGCCAAAAAGGGACAGGTTTGTTTTGGTAGGTTTTATCTGGGTAAACGCAAAGGGCCGACCGCGGAGATGCGCGGTCGGCCCTTTTTAGTTGCTTGGCTGCAGAGGTTATGAGAAGCGAGCGCTTACAGGCGGTCCTTGTTCTCGGCCTTAACCTCATGTGCCTGCTGAACAAAGAACAAGTCGTAGACCACGATGACAAAGGCGCCAAAGTTGATGGCGTCACCGCCAAACGCGGGAAGCGTGAGCACCGCCTGGGCAAGCGTGGCGACAGCGGCAACAATACCGAGCTTAAACGCTCCGTCCACCTGCGAAGGCTTGTTGGCGCCCTTGATACCGGCGACGCCTGCGGCAAGGTCGACGAGACCCTTGGCGATAAGCACGACCGCTGCGAGCGTGGCGTACGAACCGTACGTGGAATCGAGACTGCCCGTGGCGATACCGACGCCGGCGATGACGAGGCTGGCGATGCCCAAAACAAAGTAGATGAGGGCAAGGATTTTGAGAGTCTTGCGAGTGAAGCTCATGGCTGGTCCTTTCGATACGATTACGCCAACTTGGCGCACCCAATGTGCTGCACATATGGTGAAGCACATTGTAGTTCAACGCGGCGATGCATGCGTTTGAAAGCGTCTCTTGCCTGCACGGTCCAACCTTTCAAAAAGGAAAGCTGGACGTAAGCCAAATCGATGGCAGCTCATGTGCGGCGCTGCGATGATGAGGCCGTAACAAGGAGCTGGTCTCAAGGAGGAGTCATGATGTACGGAGCAGAGCAAGTACGAGAGCCGCGGTCGCTGGGAAGGCGCATGAGCGATTCTGTGATCGCTGCCGTGTGCACGGGGTTGATGGCGGTGCTTTGCATTGGGATGCTGTGGGCCATGTCGCATGTGGGACAATAGCGGACGGTTGGGTGCCGACATAAACGGCGCTCACGTATTCGTTTTGCTTGTTAAGGAGTACCCATGGGCGTCGTCGATCCCTTTTCTGTTGCTCGGGCCGCGGGGCTTGAACTGACCGGGAAGTCCGAGGGCCTCACGCTCACCGACGGCACGATGGAGCTGCGTGCCGATTTTGGCCGCATGCTTCCACGGCTCAAGCAGGGCCGTCTGCAGCAAGAGCTGTTGGTAAAGGCTGCACGCATAAAAGGTGCCGAGCAACCGTGGGCAATCGATGCCACAGCAGGCTTTGGCGAGGATTCGCTGCTGTTGGCGGCCGCGGGCTTTACCGTCGATCTGTATGAGCAGGATTGCGTGATCGCGGCGCTCCTCAAGGATGCTTTGGATCGCGCGGCAGATGATCCGGCGCTTGCGACAGCCGTGGCGCGCATGCGCTTACATGCGGGCGAGGACAGCATTGTCGGTCTTCGCCATGCGGCTGAGCTGATCGGGCGGGGCGAGCTCGCGGCTCCCGACGTGGTGTATCTGGACCCCATGTTTCCCGGGCGCACCAAGAGCGCGGCGGTTAAAAAGAAGTTCCAACTCCTGCACCATTTGGAACAGCCGTGTGCTGATGAGGGGACGCTGGTCGAAGCTGCGCTTGCGGTGCACCCGCGCAAAGTCGTTATCAAGCGGCCGGTAAAGGGCCCGCTGCTTGCCGGCGTTAAGCCGAGCTATCAACTTGCGGGCAAGGCCGTTCGCTATGATGTTTTGGTGCCGCCGCGCCCGTAGCTTTCGTGAGATGACTGGCGCTCCGTCAGTGCCGTGCCGATGCGAGGCCTATTTCCAAGGATGCGACGTCAGGTGCCAGCCGCCGCAGTATTCGCATTTGTAGCAGGCCAAACCACGCCGCCCGCGGTTTTCGCAGTCGGCCATAACGGCCTCGGCCTCGGCGCGCGTGTCGTAACGGTTTTTGCGTTCGCACGACTTGTAGCGCCAGGCTTCATCGCGCTCGGCGTCCAGGGCGTCGCGGCGCTCATTCTCGCGCGCAAACAGGTCGCTCATATCGCCGCCCGTGGCAGCGCCCAAAAACTCGCTTTTGGCTTTTGACCAAGCGGCTCGCTTTTTGCTCCCCATCTGCTTCGTGCCCTTCTCAAAACGTTGGTATCATTGCTCAATCAAAGTGATACCAATAAACGTGAGGTCGCCGCGTGATGATCAGAAAAACCCTCGATACCGACATTCCCGCCGTCATGGCTATCTATGACGCGGCCCGCGCCTTTATGCGCGCGCATGGCAACGCCACGCAGTGGCCCGAGGGCACGCCTTCTGCCGAGCAGCTGGCTGCCGATATCGCCGCCGGTGGTAGCTATGTGTGCGAAGTCGACGGTCGCGTGGTGGCGACGTTTGCCTTTTTACCGGGCCCGGACGAGTGCTATGACGTAATTGAGGACGGGCAATGGCGCAGCGACACTCCGTACGACGTGCTGCACCGTGTGGCGTCCGACGGCACCGCGCACGGTATCGCGGCCGCGATGTTTGCCTTTGCCAAAGAGCGTGCCGATCACCTGCGTATCGACACGCATCAGGACAACCTGCCCATGCAGGGTGCGAGTATTAAGGCGGGGTTCGAGCGCGCCGGCGTCGTGCATGTGTCAGACGGCACGCCGCGTGTTGCGTTTGACTGGCTGCGCGAGGCATAAGAGCGAGGGCTCGTGTCAGCAATGCGTGTGAACGAAAATGGTCCCACCCGGGGCCATTTTCGTTCGCTGCGCTGTTTTGAAAGCCGGCTTTCGCAAGGCGCGAACCTACGAAAATCGCCGCGTGGCAACGCGGAGCGATGAGCTCGGTCGGGGGATAGGGCCCGCTTCGCCCGCCGGCTCGTAAATTGTATCATCCAGTGTGGAACGAGGACGCCCGTTGCCGCGTGCGATGGGCTTGTAATAAGAGGAGAGCCATGTCGAAGCAGGCAGTCGTTGGAATCTTGGCGCATGTCGATGCCGGCAAGACCACGCTGGCCGAGGCCATGCTGTTTAACGCGGGCCGCATTCGCAAGCGCGGCCGCGTTGACGATGGCGACTCGCATCTGGATACGAACGAGATCGAGCGTGAGCGCGGTATCACGATTTTCTCGTCGCAGGCTGTGCTCGACCATGGTGATACCCACGTTATGCTCGTGGACGCTCCCGGCCATGTCGATTTTTCTGCCGAGGCGGAGCGCACGCTGCGTGCCCTGGACTACGCGATTCTGGTGGTAGGCGCCAACGATGGCGTACAGGGGCACACCGAAACCCTGTGGCGCCTGCTTGCGCGCTATGACATCCCGACGTTCATCTTCATCAACAAGATCGATTTGGAGAATCCCGGCCGCGATGTTTTGCTTGCACAGCTTGGGCAGCGTCTTTCCGAGGGCTGCCTGGATGCCAACGAACTGCTGGCGGGCGGCACCGTTCAGGAGGACGCTGCTGCGTTGGATGAAGCGGCTCTCGAGGAGTTTCTCGAGATGGGTGAGCTTTCCGTCGCGACGCTGTCGCGCATGGTTGCCGAGCGCAAGCTCTTTCCCTGCTTTGCCGGCTCGGCGCTTAAGGACCAAGGTGTGGACGAGCTGTTGGATGATATATGCGCGCTGATGCGCGAACAGGCGTGGCTCCCGGAGTTTGCCGCCCGCGTCTATCGCGTCAGCCGCGGGGACCGCGGCGAGCGCTTGGCTTGGGTTAAAGTGACCGGCGGCACGCTGCATGCCAAGCAGGTGATTGGCGGACGTTCCGGTGCTGAGGCATGGGAGCAGAAGGTCGATCAGGTACGCATCTATAACGGCGATAAGTATGAGCTTGCCCAAGAAGTTGCTGCTGGCGGTATTTGTGCCGTGACGGGTCTTGCGCACGTTCGCCCGGGGGACGCCCTGGGCGCGGAGCCCGCGGGCGATGCGCCCGTCATTGCGCCGGTCCTCACCTATACGGTGCTGCCGGGCGAACACGACGTCCATACGGTGTTCAAAGCGTTGGCTGAGCTGGCGGATGAAGACCCCATGCTCGGCGTAAGCTGGAATACGCATCTTGAACAAATACATCTGCAGCTCATGGGAGCGGTGCAGCTCGAGGTCGTGCAGCGCGTTCTTGCCGATCGTTTTGGCCTTGCGGTCGAGTTTGAGCCCGGCGGCATTCTCTATAAGGAGACTATTTCGCAGCCGGTCGAGGGCGTGGGCCACTTTGAGCCGCTGCGCCACTATGCCGAGGTACATCTGCGCCTGGAGCCGTTGCCAGCGGGTTCGGGCGTGCAGTTTGGCACCGTGACCTCGACCGACGAGCTCGATCTTAACTGGCAGCGTTTGGCACTCACCAACGCCATGGAGCGCGATCACCTGGGCGTGCTGACCGGCTCGCCCATCGCCGATGTGCGCATTACACTCACGGGCGGCCGTGCGCATGCCAAACACACCGAGGGCGGCGACTTTCGCCAGGCCACGTACCGCGCGATTCGCCAGGGTTTGATGCAGGCGCGTGACGCCGGCGCGGCGGTGCTGTTGGAGCCGTGGTATCGCTTTGAGCTCGAGGTGCCGGGGGAGTGCGTGGGCCGGGCACTCTCGGATGCCACGCGCATGGGTGCCGAGTACGAGCCGCCGACGATGGCGGGAGACCGGGCGAAGCTTGTGGGTCGCGTGCCGGCATCTGAGGTGCAGGATTACGCGCTGGAGGTGGCCGCCTATACGAGTGGTCGTGGGCATCTGTACCTAGAGTTCGCCGGCTATGCGGCTTGCCATGATGCCGAGCGCGTCATCGAGACGGCCGCCTATGAGCCCGAGGCCGATCTGCCCAACACGCCCGATTCGGTCTTTTGCTCCCACGGCGCCGGTTACACGGTCAAATGGTACGACGTCCCCGAGGCAGCCCACGTAAAGGTCGATCCCTCCACCTTCCGCCCCTGGCGAGCAGCAGACGCAGAGTTCTTCTGCCATAGGTGATAGAAGGGCGGCCTCTTTGTCACCTGCTGTTGGTATAACTCGGTATAAGTTGGTATAACTATAGGCAGCGTTTGCCAATCCGAGGAGGCCGACATGAATCCAAATCCCTTTAAGCCAACGGCAGGCAAGCGGCCTCCGATGCTCATTGGTCGCGAGTCGGTCATCGAAGATTTCGAGGAAGGGCTCGATAACGGCGCCGGAGCGCCGGGCAGGCTCATGCTCATTACGGGAAACCGCGGCTGCGGCAAGACAGTTCTCCTGCGGGAGCTGCAACGTCTGGCCAGCGAGCGCGGATGGGCGGTTGTCTCCGATTCCGCTTCGCTTGGCTTATGCGACCGCTTGGCCGACGCGCTTCGCTCGAATAGGCCCGTTGTGACGTCAATGGAATTCGGTTCGTCGTTTGGCCGGATGTCGGTCGAGGCGGCGCGAGCAAAGGGCGAAACGTTGCGAGGGCTGGTCAACGAGCGCCTCAAGAAGCTCGGTCCAGGCAAGGGCATACTGTTTGCGATTGACGAGGCGCAATCTGCGTCTATCGAGGAACTAGCGGCTCTTGCCGTTCTCTATCAGCAGGTGCTCGGAGACCAGGATGCCACGGGATTGCCCGATAGCGACCAGCGCGGTCTTGCGCTGGTGTTCGCCGGCTTACCCAGTATGGTTGACGATCTGCTCGAAGAGCCGAGCGTGACGTTTTTGCGGCGTGCCCAGCAGCGTACGCTGGGGGCGATATCCTTGCCCAAGGTGCGTGATTCATATATCCAGACGGTCAAAGACGCTGGCCTTTACGTTGACGCGGAGACGGCGGACCTTGCGTCACACAAGAGCATGGGGCATCCCTATATGGTTCAGCTCGTGGGATATTACATGTGGCGGTCTGCCGTTCGGCGTGACTCGCAGGTCATTGAAGAGCGCGATGTTGAGGCTGGGCACGCGGATGCCATCTCCGAGTTCTATGAAGCAGTGGACGCTCCCTTGTATTACGGGTTGCGCAGTCCGCAGCGCCTCTTTATCGAGGCTATGGCGGCTGACGAGGGCAAGCCGACGCGCATGGCGGACATCATTGAGCGTTGCGACCGTACTCAGAGTTGGGCGAGTAAATATCGCGCAAGTCTGATTCGCGAGCGCGTCATCGAGGCTGCCGGATACGGCCTCGTCCGATTTACCGTGCCCATGCTGGGCGCGTACATTCGCGATCGAGTTTTATGGCATGAGTAGGGTGATAAAGGTGACGGAACAGAAGATGAGCCCGCAGGCTATCGAGGTGCGTGGCGCGCGCGTCCATAACCTCAAAGACATCGATATCGATATTCCGCTGGGAAAGCTCGTGGGCATTGCCGGCGTGTCGGGTTCGGGCAAGAGTTCGCTGGCGCTGGGGGTTCTTTATGCCGAGGGCTCGCGTCGCTACTTGGAGGCGCTCAGCACTTATACCCGCCGTCGTTTGACGCAGGCCGAGCACGCTCAGGTGGATGAGGTATTGCACGTACCGGCAGCGCTCGCGCTACACCAGCGTCCGAGCG
>CATXXF010000033.1 GCA_958403395.1 uncultured Collinsella sp. | reverse complement strand
CATAAAGCTCATGCGATCTTTCATTGAATTTGCCATGGGATTCACGCACAAATGTGGAGATAGGGACCACGGCCCCAGAACGCCTGCCAGCAGATTTGTGCCACACGGCGATCTTTAGGCGAAATGCGTCAAGCTATTTGTCGGCATTTGGTCAGCTTGCGGTACTTACCGGCATGATGCCGCCATTGATAATCGGTCTACCTGCAAACATAACGGCACGCAGCCAAAGCTAGGGGAGGCCCATATGGACGAGATCGTCTGCGCAAACACCGCATTCCGCTACTGGCGCTGTCCACCGCAGGTCCGTGACCTCTACCCAAGACTGCCAAGCCCTGAAGACGGCTGGCGAGCTCTATCTCAATCGCCCTTTGTAGTCGACGTCCTCAAGACCCCGATTGTTACCGCAACAGTGCCAGGTGGCGTTAACTACCATTCGGGATTACGGACAACAATCCACTGTGATGATACTTCGGGGGTTGATAGCACGCTGGAAACCACGATGAGCTTTAGGGTTACCAATCCACTTGCGACGCTATTCACCATGGCGCGCTTTATGTCTCCAACCGATCTTGTCCTTGCCATGTACGAATTTTGCGGATGGTTCTCAGTCTTTGAGCCCACCGTAGCAGCAGAAGCGGAACTAGATAAAGCCAATGACGCTGCCGAGAATGCAACCACCGAATCCCTCTTTGACCTCGATGAAAGCCAAGACGAACCACAATGGAAACGCGTTTATGCGCGCATAAAAGTCAAAGAACAGGCAAATGCGAAGGGGTCCAACGGACAAAAGAAAATGAAGGAGGTCATAAGGCTAAAGGGCACTTCGCTCTGGATGAGGAAGCCGCTCATCGAATTACACGAGCTTCATGAGTACGCCAGTAAGATGAAAAGACGAAAGTGGGGTACGAAGTTTTACAACGCCGCTCAGCTGGTGACAGGTATAGCAGCTTCTCCGCTTGAGGTTGCAGGAATTTTATTGCTATCGCTTCCTCGCTCTCGCGGCGGTGCCGGCTTTCGAAACATATATATTAACGACCTTACGCCGCTTACCGCAGCGGCTCAGAGCATTGCGGGGCAAAGAGTCTGCTACGGGGATATCGTGATCGTGAATCCCACCATAATGAAGGCGGGCATCGTGGAGATTCAGGGAGAGGTCATCCACGGATCAGGCGCCGTGCTCGACCACGATGCCAAACGCATGACGGCGCTGCAAAGTATGGGGTATGACGTCTTCTTGGTTACGCACGACATGCTTAACGATGCCGAGCAGCTTGATGCAATCGTGCGAAGTCTTTGCTCGCGCCTGGAATTGCGCTATAGGTGTAAAACTAAGGCGCAAAAGACGACGGAAATTGAGTTACGAGCCAACATCCTATGTAACTGGCTGGAAATCGGTCGTTAGACGGGTGCCCTGCTCACTTCCGGACGCCCTCTGTCGGCTGCCCGCGATGCCGCCGCCCCCGGAAAGTTTTTCCAAAATTGTCCTTGCATCGCCGTCCGAGTTCCCGTATAGTACTTCTTCGCACGGGGGCGTAGCTCAGCTGGGAGAGCGCTTGACTGGCAGTCAAGAGGTCAGGGGTTCGATCCCCCTCGTCTCCACCCGAGCATTGAATGAGGCTCCAACGCAAGTTGGGGCCTTTTTTCATATAGGAAAACAAGGTCAAAGGCGGCACCATGATCCTCCTGGTCGACAAGATCGTGCGTTGAACGGACGTCGCGCGCATGGTAGTATTTCACATCGTGGTTCAAAGCGTTGGAGGCTGTTCTGCCACCCCAACTGTAAGTGCCACTTTATAAGGGCTCTTGGCGCAACGGTTAGCGCAGGGGACTCATAATCCCTGGGTTCTGGGTTCGAATCCCGGAGGGCCCACCAGGTTTTTCAACAGGTCAGGCAATATGTCTGGCCTGTTTTCTTTTTCATGGCAGGAGTTTCCACTTGCAAATAGCCTGCTTGCTCACTTCCGGACGCCCTCTGTCGGCTGCCCGCGATGCCGCCGCCACGAAACCGGCCCATCTACTACGTTTAACCCCTACCCCTCGACCATACCCCGTATTTCGCGAAAACCGCAGGCAGACGGCCTGCGGTTTTATTTTTGCCCGAGGCGCCATGGTCGGGGGATGCCGGCCAAACGTAGTAGATGGGCCGGTTTCGTGGCGGGAGGCCCCGGGGGCGGGCGGAGTGGAGCCTGATGGGAGGGCGGCGGCAGCGCCGCCCTCCCGCGGGGCGCGCCCCGCGGGCTTAGTCGGGCATCGCGGGCCCATCGCTCTCGAGTCCGTCCCGCATCCGCGCCGCCGCCCCCGGAAAGTTTTTCCAAAATTGTCCTTGCATCGCCGTCCGAGTTCCCGTATAGTACTTCTTCGCACGGGGGCGTAGCTCAGCTGGGAGAGCGCTTGACTGGCAGTCAAGAGGTCAGGGGTTCGATCCCCCTCGTCTCCACCCGAGCATTGAATGAGGCTCCAACGCAAGTTGGGGCCTTTTTTCATATAGGCACACAAGGTCAAAGGCGGCACCATGATCCTCCTGGTCGACAAGATCGAAAAAAGCTTCGGCGCGCGCGTCCTCTTTAGCGGCGCGTCCTTCCAGATCAACCCCGGCGAGCGCTTCGCGCTCGTGGGACCCAACGGCGCCGGCAAAACCACCATGCTCAAGATCATCATGGGCATCGACAGTCCCGACGCCGGCCAGGTCCAGTACGCCAAGGACTGCCAGGTGGGCTACCTAGAGCAGGAAACCAACCTGGAGCAAAAGGACACCACCATCCTCGCCGAGGTCATGGCCGCCGCCAAGGAAATCCGCCGTATGGGCGAGCGCGCCAACGAGCTGCAGGCCCAAATCACCGAGCTCTCCGAGCAGGGCAAGGACGTCGACGCACTCCTTAACGAGTATGGCCAGGTCCAGGACCGCTTTGAGCACCTGGGCGGCTACGAGCTCGAGAGCAACGCCCGCAAGATCCTGTCCGGCCTGGGCTTTAAGGTCACCGACTTTGAGCGCCCGTGCTCCGAGTTCTCGGGCGGTTGGCAGATGCGCATCGCGCTCGCCAAGCTCTTCCTGCGCCACCCCGACCTGCTGCTTCTGGACGAGCCCACCAACCACCTGGACCTCGAAAGCGTCCAGTGGCTGCGCGGCTTTATCGCCAACTACGACGGCGCCGTCCTCATCGTCAGCCACGACCGCGCCTTCATGGACGCCTGCGTCGACCACGTCGCCGCACTCGAAAACCGTCGCGTGACCACCTACACCGGCAACTACAGCAGCTACCTCAAGCAGCGCGAAGACAACCTGGAGCAGATGCGCGCCAAGCGTGCCGCCCAGGAGCGCGACATCGCCCACATGCAGGTCTTCGTTGACAAGTTCCGCTACAAGCCCACCAAGGCCGCCCAGGCGCAGGAGCGCATCCGTAAGATCGAGCAGATCAAAAAGGAGCTCGTCATCCTACCCGAGGGCCACAAGCACATCGACTTTAAGTTCCCCGATCCGCCGCGCTCCGGCGACATGGTCGTGGGGCTCGAGGGCGTCTCCAAGTCCTACGGCGACAAGCACATCTACAGTGACATCGACCTCAAGCTCTACCGCGGCGAGCACGTGGCGCTCGTCGGCCCCAACGGCGCCGGCAAGTCCACCCTCATGAAGATCCTCGCCGGCCTGGAGCCGCCCACCACCGGCACCCGGGACCTGGGCACCAACGTGGGCGTGGCCTACTACGCCCAGCACGCACTCGAGGGCATGACCGAGTCCAATACCGTCCTGCAAGAGATCGACACCGTCACGCCCAAGTGGACCGTGCCGCAGCAGCGCAGCCTGCTGGGCGCCTTCCTGTTTAGCGACAACGATTCCATCGAAAAGCAGGTTCGCGTCCTCTCCGGAGGCGAAAAAGCGCGTCTGGCCCTGGCCAAAATGCTCGTGGCCCCCGAGGCGCTCCTGTGCCTGGACGAGCCCACCAACCACCTGGACATCGACTCGGTGGACATGCTCGAGAACGCCCTGCAGAACTTCCCCGGAACCATCGTGCTGATCAGCCACGACGAACACCTGGTACGCGCCGTTGCCAACCGCGTGATCGACATCCGCGATGGCAAGGTCACGGTCTACGATGGCGACTACGACTACTACCTCTACAAGCGCGAGGACCTCGCGGCCCGCGCCGCCGCCGAGGCAGAAGGGGAGAGCGCACCGGCCGCGACCAAGTCCGCTAAGGTCACCGCGACCCAGCCCGATGCGCCCGCCGCCGCTTCCAAGCCGGCCGAGGGCAAAAAGACCAAGGAGCAAAAGCGCGCCGAGGCCCAGGCCCGCGCCGCGCTCAACAAGAAGCTCAAGGGCGTGCGCAACCAGCTCAAGAAGATCGAGGCGGAGCTCGACAAAAAGCGCGCCCGCTATGACGAGCTTATGGAATTGATGGCAAGCGAAGAGCTTTATGCCGATCAGGACAAGTTCAACGCCGCGCTGGGGGAATATAACGGCCTTAAGCAAGAGCTACCCAAGCTCGAGGACGAATGGCTGGAGCTTTCCACCCAGATCGAAGAGGAGACCGCGCGTGAACTCTCGTAAGGCCACTGCCGTGGCGATGAGCATCATCGCCATCGCGTGCCGTATCTGCGGCATCTTTATGAGCGCGATGACCGTACTGCTGTGCTTTAGCGGCCTCACCGCCAAACTGCAGATCGTCGGCTTTGTCGTTGAGCTTTCGCGCGCGCTGCCGAGCGCCATCGCCGGCTACGGCGTTATCACCTCGCCCTTTGGCGGCGTGTTCCGCCTGGATTATGCCATCGTCGCTGTGATCCTGTTTGCAATTGACTACCTGCTCACGCGCGCTTCGCGCCGCGTCCGCTAGGGGAGCGCCATGTCAAGCAGCTACATCATGAACCTGCTCGCCAGCGCGGTCGCCGTCATCCTGGGCATCGTTATCCACGAGAGCGCGCACGCCGCCGCAGCCTGGGCTCTCGGCGACAAGACAGCCCGATCACGCGGTCGTGTCTCGCTCAACCCGCTCAACCATATCGACCCGTTTGGCACCATCATCCTGCCGCTGCTCATGCTCGCAGCCGGTGGCCCGGTGTTTGCCTTCGCCAAGCCCGTGCCCGTCTACCTCAACAACCTCAAGCACCCCAAGCGCGACGAGGTCCTGGTGAGCGTTGCCGGCCCCGCATCGAACATCGCCCTCGCGTGCCTCGCTGCCGCTCTCATGCAAGTAACGTACGGCAACCTCTATGCAAGCATGTCCTTTGCCGTAGCGTCACAGATCATGAACTTCGGCGCCACGTTTATCGTGGTCAACCTGTCGCTCGCGTTCTTTAACCTCATCCCGATTCCGCCGCTCGATGGCTCGTCGATCATCGTGCCCTTCCTCAAGGACAAGGCGCTCGCCAACTACTACCGCCTGCAGCAATACGCCATGCCCATCCTCATCCTGGTGCTGTACCTGCTGCCCATGTGGACCGGCATCGACGTGATCGGTCGCTATTTCGACGTTACCGTGTATCCGTTCGCTGAGCAGCTGCTCAACTTCGCAATCGCCGGCATCTAAGGTAAACTAACAGGTCGACCGTGCAAAACGGTCGTAACATGCACCCAAACCGCGCCGCGAAGGCGCCGTCAAAGGAGGTCGAAGATGTCGTATCGCGTGTCGACGCAGGTCTACAGCGGACCGTTCGACCTGCTGCTGCAGCTGGTAACCCGCCAAAAAGTAGATATCGGCGCCATCTCGATCAGCGAGGTGGCCGAGCAATACCTGGCCGAGGTCGAGCGCATCGAGGCGCTAGACCTGGACGTGGCGAGCGACTTTTTGCTGGTGGCGGCAACCCTTTTGGACATCAAGGCTGCCTCTCTGGTGCCGCAGGAGGCCCCGCGCAAAGTCGATGACGACGATGGCGAGTTCGACGAAGACCTCGAGGAGCTCAGCGCGCTCGACGGCGACGCCCTGCGCGAGGTCCTGATCCAGCGCCTAATTGCCTACAAGCAGTTTAAGGGCGCGGCGGCAGCCCTCGGTGCCCGCATGCAGGCCGAAAGTCGCATGCACCCGCGTGTGGCCGGCCCCGACCCCGAGTTCTTGGGCCTAATGCCCGACTATCTGGCCGGCATCACCCTGCGCGGCCTCGCCGTCATCTGTGCCGACCTGGACGGCAAGCGCCAGACTTTCCTGCTGGAGGCCGAGCACGTGGCGCCGCATCGCGTGCCGCTCGACCTGACCGTGGCCTCAGTCGACCGCTTTACCATAGCGCACCAAACCTGCACCTTCCGCGAGCTACTGGACGGCGATGCCACCACCGAGCAGCTCGTTGTCACCTTCCTAGCTATGCTTGAGCTCGCCAAGCGCGGCTCGCTCACGCTGAGCCAGGACGAGATCTTTGGAACCATCCGCATCAACCGCGTCGAGGGCGCCGAGGCCTATGTGCCCGGCGAGGGCCCCGAGCTCACCGAATAGGAGCCGCAACCATGTCAACCCTTTCCACGCTGGAGGCAAACAGCCTCAAAGGCGCCCTCGAGGCGCTGCTGCTGGTGTCGAGCGACCCGGTGAGTGCGCCCGCGCTGGCCGGCGCACTGGATATCGCCCCCGGCGAGTGCGCGTCGCTGCTCGCCGAGCTCAAGGTTGAGTACGAGGAGGCCAACCGCGGCTTTCAGCTGCGCGAGGTCGCCGGCGGCTGGCGCCTGTTTACGCACCCAGCCTACCACGATGTGGTCGAGGCCTATGTGTTGAGCTGGGACACGCAGAAGCTGTCGCAGGCGGCGCTCGAAACCCTGGCCGTGATCGCATACCACCAGCCCGTGACGCGCGAGGTGGTCAAGGGCATCCGCGGCGTCAATTCCGACGGCGTCATCGCGTCGCTCGTGGACAAGGGTCTGGTGCGTGAGCTCGGCCGCGACCCCCAGCGCGGTCAGGCCATCATCTACGGCACGACCAACGCCTTCTTGGAAAAATTCGGCCTGCGCTCCACCCGAGACCTGCCCGACCTAGAGCAGTTTGCCCCCGACGAGCAGTCGCGCCAGTTTATCCGCGAGCGCCTGAGCGGCCGCAGTATTCAGTCCACGCTCGAGGAGCAGGCCGAGGACCTGGACGAAGAGCGCGAACTGATCGATACCGATGTTGAAGATGTTGAGGCAGTCGAGGACTTGGAGACTCTGGTCGTCGACGAGACCTCGGAGGATTTGAATGACGAGGACTAACGAAGTAGGGGAGACGCGCGCCATGGGCAACGCAGTACCCGCAACCGACGCCCAGCCCGTCTATCCGCACACCATGCGCCTGCAGCGCTTTTTGGCGCGCGCGGGCGTGGCGAGCCGCCGCGGCTCGGAGGACCTGATGACCGCCGGACGCGTGACCGTCAACGGTCAGGTCGCGACCGAGCTGGGCACCAAGGTCGACGTCGACCGCGACCATATCGAGGTCGACGGCATGCCCGTCAAGCTCAACCAGGGCGCCGTGTACTTGATGCTCTACAAGCCGACCGGCTACCTCACCACCATGAGCGACCCGCAGGAGCGCCCCTGCGTGGCCGACCTGGTACCGCGCAACCGCTTTCCGGGGCTCTTCCCGGTGGGCCGCCTGGACCGCGACACCACGGGCCTTTTGCTCTTTACCACCGACGGTGATCTGTCGCAGGACCTGCTGCACCCCAGCAAGCACGTCTACAAGACCTATCAGGCGCTCGTGGACGGCCACCTGACCGATCGCGACTTAGAACCGCTCCGCCGTGGCATCGAGCTCGACGACGGCCTGTGCCAGCCGGCAATCTGCCGTGTCATTACCGCGCGCGAGGCCGAGGCCGTGGCTCCGCAAGGTATCAAGCCCGGTACCACCGCCGTGGAGGTCATCATCCGCGAAGGCCGCAAGAACCAGGTCAAGCGCATGCTGAGCAAGATCCACCACCCGGTGATCCGCCTGCATCGCTGTAACTTTGCCGGCCTGGAGCTCAAGGATGTGGCCAAGGGCTCGTGGCGCGAGCTCACCGACCGCGAGGTGCAGATCCTCAAGGCCGGCGGTATCCCACCCAAGCAGGCGAGCGCCAAACGCGGTGGCAAGCCTCAGGAAACCCTCACCAGCCGCACGCGTCACCACGGCAGCCACGGCTCCGCTCCCAAGCGCAACACCTACCGCGAGCGCTACACGGGCTAGGCAACCCGCCGCGCCCCAACGCCCGCGAACCATACCAGCACGTCACCCATCGAAAGGAAGCATTGCATGATCGTCGCCATCGACGGCCCCGCCGGTTCCGGCAAGTCCACCATCGCCAAGGAGATCGCCCGCCAGCTGGGCTTTAACAAGCTCGACACGGGCGCCATGTATCGCGCCGTCACCTTCGCCGCGCTCGACCGTGGCATCGACCTGGATGACGAGGCAGCCATCGATGCCCTCGCCGAGCAGATCGAAATTCGCTTTACCAACGGCACCGGCGAGGATACGCGCCTGACCATTGACGGCCAGGACGCTTCGGCCGCCATCCGCACCCCGCAGGTCGACGCTAACGTGTCCAAGGTCTCGGCCTATCCAGGCGTGCGCGCCGCCATGCTCATCCATCAGCGCCGCGCCGCCGAGGACCGCGACATCGTCGCCGAGGGTCGCGACATCGGAACCGTCGTGTTTCCCAACGCGCAGGTCAAGATCTTCCTGACTGCCGACCCGCGTGAGCGTGCCCGCCGCCGCGTGCTGCAGCGTCACCAAAACGACGCCCAGCCGCTCACGCCCGCGCAACTCGAGGCCGAGGTCGACGAGACCCTCGACGCCCTTAAGCAGCGCGACAAGCTCGACAGCAGTCGCGAGGTCGCCCCGCTCGTGCCCGCCGAGGACGCCGTACACGTCGACTCCACCGCCCACACCATCGACGAGGTCGTCCGCATTATCGAAGACCTCATCAACCAAAGGAGGTAGCCCATGCGCCTGTTTAAGCAGACGCCCGAGGATTATTACAACGCTCCTTATGCAGAGTTTCCAGCGCTCATCCGCGGCACCGTCGTCGTGGTCATGGCAATCCTTTGGGCCTTCTCCAAGCTCATGTGGCGCTGGAAGGTAGAGGACGCCGACCTACTGTTTGAGCGCCAAGAAGGCCGCGGCAGCGTGGTCATCTGCAACCACACCTCGATGGCCGAGCTTTTGGCCGTGGAGACGGCGCTGTTCTTTGGGGGGCGCCGCATTCGTCCCATCTTTAAGTCCGAGTTCGCCAAGAGCAAGATTGTGCGCTGGGCCTTCAGCCGCGTCGGCGGCATCCCCGTGGAGCGTGGTACTGCCGATATGAAGTGCTTGCGCGCCGCCCAGCATGCGCTGCAGCGCGGCGAGGACGTTCTGATCTTCCCCGAGGGCACGCGCATCCGCTCGCGCGAGATCAAGCCCGAGGTCCACGGCGGTTTTGCGCTCATCGCTCAGATGGGCAAGGCACCTGTGAACCCGCTCGCCATTTGCGGCTGGTCCGACATCACGCCCGCGGGCAAAAAGATCATGCGTCCCAAGAAATGCTGGATCCGCGCCGGCAAGGCTGTCTCGCTTTCCGACGCACCGGCCGGGCTTAAGCGCACGGAGCGCCTGGAATGGTTTGAGTCCGAGGCCATGAACCGCGTCTACGCCATGCGAGACGAGCTGTGCGCCGAGCATCCGGGCAGGTTTTAGCCATGAGCGAGAACGTGACGAACACCGCCGTGACTGCGTCCGATCAGGACGGCGCGTCCACCATCGAGATCGCAGCCCACGCCGGCACTTGCTACGGCGTGCAGCGCGCGCTCGATATGGCGCTAGCCGCCGCACCGCAGGCAGGTGAGTGCGCTCAGGTCCATACCTTGGGGCCGCTCATCCATAACCCCATCGTGGTACGCGAGCTCGCTGAGGCAGGCGTTGGCTTGGCCGAAACCCTGGACGACGCCGCAACCGGCACCGTGATAATCCGCGCCCACGGCGTGGTGCCGCAGGTGATCGATGCTGCCCGCAAGCGCGGCCTCAACGTGGTCGACGCCACCTGTCCCTACGTGAAGAAGGTCCATGTTGCAGCGGAGCGCCTGGTGCGTGAGGGCTATCGCGTGGTGGTCGTGGGTGAGCCGGGACATCCCGAGGTCGAGGGCATTCTGGGTCACGCCGGCGACGATGCGCAGGTCGTGAGCTGTGCCGCTGACGCCAACGCCTTGTCGCTCAGGGGCAAGGTGGGCCTCGTCGTGCAGACCACCCAGACCGCGCAGAACCTCGCCGAGGTCGTGGCGGCTATCACCCCGCGCGTGCAGGAGCTGCGCGTGATCAACACCATCTGCGCCGCCACGAGTGAGCGTCAACAGGCAGCAGCCACACTTGCCAACCGCTGTGATTGCATGGTCGTTGTGGGCGGCAAGAACTCGGGCAACACCCGCCGCCTGGCGCAGATTTGCGCAGACGCCTGCGAGCGCACGTATCACATCGAGGAAGCTTCCGAGCTTCAGGCCGCGTGGTTTACCGACGCTCACCACATCGGCATCACCGCCGGAGCCTCCACCCCGCAAGAACACATCGAGCGCGCCGTCGAGCGCATCAAGGAGCTTTGCCGCTAATCATGGACCAGACCGTACCCGCATACGCCGCCGAGGTGGCCGATTACGGGCGCAGCCGCGACCCCGAGCCGGGTGAGGGCGCGCTCGTAAAGAACGTGCGCCCCGAATCGCCCGCGTGGGATGTGGGTATCGAGCCGGGCATGCGCGTGCTCACGGTCAACGGCGAGCAGCTGACCGACATGATCGTGTGGCTCTGGGAGGCCGACGACGATACCGTCGACCTGGAGGTATTCGATCCGCGCGACGGCACCGTCACCCCCGTCGAGCTCGACCGCTTCCCGGGAGAGGACTGGGGCCTGGAGTTCGACGGCCCCATCTTTGACGGCATGCGTACCTGCGTGAACGCCTGCGTGTTCTGCTTTATGACGATGCTCCCCAAGGGCGGCCGCTCCACGCTCTATATTCGCGACGACGACTATCGCCTAAGCTTTTTGCAAGGCAACTTTGTCACGCTTACGAACCTCACTGACGAGGACGTGCAAAACGTCATTGACCGCAATATGAGCCCCATGAACGTGTCGGTCCACGCCGTGAGCCCCGACGTCCGCCGTCGTATGATGGGCCGCAACGCCCAGAGAGGCATGGACGTACTCGAGGCCATCATGGCCGCCGGCATCGAGATTCACGCGCAGATCGTGTTGTGCCCCGGCATGAACGACGGCGAGGAGCTGGAAAAGACCCTGCGCTTTTGCGAGGAGCACGAGCAGATCACCAGCCTGGGCATCGTGCCGCTCGGTTTTACCAAGCATCAAAACCGTTTTAGCTGGTCCTACAGCGACAAGCCCGAGCTGGCGCGCGAAACCATCGCCATGATCAGGCCCTTCCAGGACCGTGCCTTCGAGCGCTTTGGCCGCCACACCTTCCAGATGAGCGACGAGTTCTATCTGGACGCCGGCATCGATCCTCCCGAGGCAGACTTTTACGACGGTTACCCGCAGTACTACGACGGCATCGGCATGATCCGCTCGTATCTGGACGAGACCGACGACGTGCTTGCCGCCGATGCCGAGCGACTGGCCCGCGTCCGCGAGGCCATCGCCGCTCGCAGCCAGCACCTGCTGTGCCTCTCGGGCGCCAGCGCACGCGACACAGTGGCCCGCTTTGTGGAATCGCCGCAGGGGCTCGCCGGCACCGTCACGGCCATCAAGAATCGCTACTTTGGCGGCAACGTGGACGTGACCGGCCTCATCGTCGCCTGCGACATTCTGGAACAGCTGCCGCAGGACCTCTCGGGGGTTATGCTCTTTGTGCCTAAGCTCATGTTCAACGCTGACGGCATGACGCTTGACGAGTATCATCGTGACGATTTACTCGCAAGCCTTACCAGTCGCGGCGCCGAGGTTCATGTGGTGTCGACCATGCCGCATGAGCTGCTCGATACCCTGGAGCACATCCTTGGCATTGTGCCTGCCGACTCTAACACTTCCACTGACCCTACCCATTAAAGGAGAGCAGATGAAACCTATCGTCGCCGTCGTCGGACGCCCCAACGTGGGCAAGTCCACGCTCGTTAACCGCCTGGCCCAGACCTCGGACGCCATCGTCCACGAGTCTCGCGGCGTTACGCGCGACCGCTCGTATCACACGGCCGATTGGAACGGCCGCGAGTTCACCATCGTCGACACGGGCGGTATCGAGCCGCTCAAGAGCGATGACGTGTTTGCCACGTCCATCCGCGACCAGGCCCTCGCCGCCGCCGAGGAAGCGGCCGTCATCCTGTTTGTGGTCGACGGCCGCACCGGCGTCACCGAGGAGGACGAGTCGGTCGCCCGCATGCTCAAGCGCTGCGACAAGCCGGTCTTTCTGCTGGTGAACAAGCTCGACAACCCCGATCGCGAGAACGACAGTATCTGGGAGTTCTATTCCCTCGGCATCGGCGAGCCCACGCCGCTCTCGGCCCTGCATGGCCATGGCACGGGCGACCTGCTCGACGATATCGTGGCCCTGCTTCCGGAGGAAGAGGACGAGGTCGCCGATGAGTTCCCCGACGCGCTGAACGTGGCCATCATCGGCCGCCCCAACGCCGGTAAGTCCTCGCTGTTCAACCGCATCTTGGGCGCCGACCGCTCCATTGTGTCCAACATCGCCGGCACCACGCGCGATGCCATCGACACGGTCGTGGAGCGCAACGGCAAGCACTACCGCATGGTCGACACCGCGGGCATTCGTAAGAAGAGCACCGTGTACGAGAACATCGAGTACTACTCCATGGTCCGCGGCCTGCGCGCCATCGACCGCGCCGACGTGGCGCTGCTCGTCGTCGACGCCTCCGTTGGCGTTACCGAACAGGACCAGAAGGTCATGGGTCTTGCCATCGAGCGCGGCTGTGCCATCGTTGTGCTGCTCAACAAGTGGGATCTGCTCGACGACGACCGTAAGCGCGAGGCCTGCATGGAGACCATCGACCGCCGTCTGGGCGTCATGGCTCCCTGGGCCCAGTACCTGCGCATCTCTGCCCTCACTGGCCGCAGCGTTGAGAAGATCTGGGCGATGGTCGACGCCGCCGAGAAGACGCGCTCGCAAAAGATCAGCACCTCGCGCCTCAACACGTTCCTCACCGATCTGCGCGAGTTCGGTCATACCGTGGTGGACGGCAAGCGCCGCCTGCGCATGCACTACGTGACCCAGACGGGCGTCAACCCGCCGACGTTCACTTTCTTCGTCAACCACAGCGACCTGGTCAACGACACCTACCAGCGCTACGTCGAGAACCGCATGCGCTCGACCTTCGATTTTTCCGGCACGCCCATTCGACTCTTCTTTAGGAAGAAGGAGCAAAAGGATGCATAATCCGATTCTTCTGACCGCCATCTGCGCCGTGGTCTCGTTCTTTATCGGGGCGATTCCGTTTGGCCTTATCCTGGGCCGCGTGTTCAACCACACCGACATTCGCAAGGCGGGCTCCGGCAACATCGGCACCACCAACGCACTGCGCGTGGCCGGCCCCAAGGTGGCCGCACTCACGCTGCTGCTCGACTGCCTTAAGGGCGCCATCTGCGTCCTTATCGCGCGTCCACTCATCGCGAGCGTGGGCTATGGCTTTCCACCGAACATTATGGCGCCTGGAGCCCCCGGCGACTGGATGCTCGGCGTCATTTGCCTGGCAGCCGTGTGGGGCCATATCTTCTCGCCCTATCTCAACTTCCACGGCGGCAAGGGTATCGCAGTTGGTCTGGGTGTCATCCTCGCCTGGTACTGGCCTATTGGCCTGTCGCTGCTGGGCATGTTTATCGTGGCCGTCGCCATCACCAAGTACGTGTCGGTGGGCTCGCTTGCCGCCGCCATTGGTCTTCCCATCGCTGCCTGCGCGGTCTTTCCGTACAGCAGCCTAGGTCTCAAATTCTGCATGGCGATGATCGGCATCACCGTGGTGTGGGCCCATCGTGCGAACATCAAAAAGCTCATGACGGGTAAGGAGTCCAAGCTCTCGTTTACCAAGCGCGTCACCGAGCCCGACGATAAGTAGGAGAGAGTCATGAATGTTGCGCTGATTGGCTCCGGCTCCTGGGGAACCGCCGTCGCCGGCCTTGCCGCCGCGCGAGCCGAGCGCGTGACCATGTGGGCCCATGGCAAGCAGACGGCCGCTGGCATCAACGGCGAGCATCGTAACCCCCGCTACCTTGTGGGCTACGAGCTGCCCGGCAACGTCGTCGCCACCACGGACCTGGTGCAGGCGCTCGACGGTGCCGAGGCCATCATCTTTGCCGTTCCTTCGACGCACCTTCGCAGCGTGTGCCACCAGGCTGCGCCCTTTGTCGCCGCCGATACCCCGGTGCTCTGCCTCACCAAGGGAATTGAGCCAGAGTCCGGCCTGCTCATGAGCGAGGTCATCGCCAGCGAGATCGGCAACGAGGCGCGCGTGGCGGCGCTCTCGGGCCCCAACCATGCCGAGGAGATCTGCCGCGGCGGGCTTTCGGCCGCCGTCATCGCCAGCAAAGATCCGCAGGTAGGGGAGACCTTTAAGGACCTGCTCCTGTCCACGGCCTTCCGCATCTATCTGTCGCAGGACATGACCGGTGTCGAGGTCTGCGGCGCCATGAAAAATGTCATTGCCATCGTGTGCGGCATCTCCGCCGGCACCGGCGCGGGCGATAACACGCTCGCCCTCATCATGACGCGCGGCCTAGCCGAGATCAGCCGTCTGGTGCACGCCCGCGGCGGTCAAGCTATGACCTGCATGGGACTTGCCGGCATGGGCGACCTCATTGCCACCTGCACCTCGGAGCATTCGCGCAACCGCACCTTTGGCTACGAGTTTGCCCACGGCGTGTCGCTCGACGAGTATCAAACGCGCACGCATATGGTGGTCGAGGGCGCCGTCGCGGCCCGCAGCGTCAGCGAGCTTGCCCGTTCACTGGGCGTAGACATTCCGCTCACCTTTGCCGTGGAGCAAACGCTCTACAACGGTGTTACTTTGGATAGGGCGCTCGAGATTCTTACCGATCGCGTCCCCTCTCAAGAGTTCTACGGACTCACCGACTAGCGCAGAAAGGCTTCTACCATGGGTTCCATCAAAATCGCTCCGTCCGTCCTTTCGGCCGACATGGCCAACCTCAAGGGCGAGCTCGACAAGATCGCCGGTGCCGACTACGTGCACTTCGACGTTATGGACGGTCACTTTACCGGCAACCTCACCTTTGGCGTTGACATCCTTAAGGCCGTCAAGCGCTCCACCGACGTGCCGGTCGATGCGCACCTGATGGTGTCGAACCCCGACGAGACCGTCGATTGGTATGCCGACGCCGGTGCCGATATGATCACCGTGCACTACGAGGCATCTACGCACCTGCACCGCACGCTCACCCATCTGCAGCAGCGCGGCGTTAAGGCCGGCGTAGTGCTCAACCCCGCCACCCCCGTGTGCGTGCTCGAGAGCATCATCGACGTTGTCGATATGGTGCTGCTCATGAGCGTGAACCCGGGCTTTGGCGGCCAAAGCTTTATCCCGGGCACTTTGCATAAGCTCCACGAGCTTAAGGCCATGTGTGAGCGTCACGGCGTTTCGCCCCTCATCGAGGTCGACGGCGGCATCTCTTCCAAGAACATTGCCGAGGTCGTCAAGGCCGGCGCCAACGTGCTCGTGGCCGGTTCTGCCGTATTTAAGTCCGAAGATCCCGCTGCCGAGGTTGCGCTGCTGCAGAAGCTGGGCAACGAGGCTGCACAGGAGGCATAAACCCTTATGACCGCAGGTCAAAACCGCATACCCGTGAATCTTGACTATGCCGCCTCGACGCCCATGCGCGCCGAGGCGCTCCTTGCGCAGCGCGAGTACGACGACAGCGAGCTTGCGGGCGTCAACCCCAACTCGCTGCACTCGCTTGGCCGCAAGGCCGCCGCACGCCTGGAAGTCGCCCGTCGCGAAATCGCACGTAGCTTTGGCGCACGCGTTCGCCCGTCCGAGATCATCCTTACCAACGGCGGCACCGAGGCCAACCAGCTGGCGCTGCTCGGTCTTGCCGAGGGCGCTCGTCAGCGCGATCGCAAGCGTAACCGCGTGATCGTGTCGGCGATCGAGCACGATTCGATTCTGGATAACCTGCCGCTGCTGCGTGCCGCCGGCTTTACCGTCGACCTGGTGCAGCCCTGCCGCACTGGCTACATAGAGCCCGCCACGCTTGTCGAGCTGCTAGGCGACGACGTGGCGCTCGTGAGCATCATGGTTGCCAACAACGAGACCGGCGTGGTGCAGCCCATCCGTGAGCTTGCCGCCGCCGCACATGCTGCCGGCGCCCTGTTTCATACCGATGCCATCCAAGGCTACTTGCATATTCCGCTCGATGTCACCGAGCTGGGCGTCGATGCTATGACCGTTGCCGCTCACAAGATCGGCGGCCCCGTGGCATCCGGCGCACTCTACCTTAAGAACCGCACGCCGCTGCGTCCCCGCATCTTTGGCGGTGGACAGGAAGCCGGACGTCGCGCGGGCACGCAGGACCTGCGCACGCAATTGGCCTTTGCCGCCGCCGTACGCACGTTGGCGCCCCATGTGGCCCAGGAGCGCGCGACGCTGCAGGCCCTGTCCGATAAGCTGTACGCCACGCTTACGGCCCACCCGCGCATTCACGACACGATGGGCGACTACGCGCAGGCCGATCGTCTGCCGGGTATAGTATCGATCTACATTGATGGCATGGACTCCGAGGAGCTCATCATCAAGCTCGACGCCGCCGGCTTTGAGGTTTCGGCCGGCTCGGCGTGCTCGAGCGGCAGCATGGACCCGAGCCACGTGCTCAGCGCAATGGGCATTGGTCGCGAGCAGGCGCTAGGCGCACTGCGCATCTCCTTCGATGACCGCGTGGACCCGGCTGACCTGGACGACTTTGCCCAGACGCTGCTCTCGATCGTAGGTGCTGCATGATCGTCGCCGAGCTTGAGCGCGCGCTGCTGGCACGCTATCCCAAGGCTGATGCCGAGAGTTGGGACCATGTAGGACTCTCCGTCGGCGACCCTGCCGCGGAGATTACCGGTGTTGCCTGCGCACTCGATGCGACCGAGGCTAATGTTCGCCGCGCCTTGGAGGCCGGCGCCAACGTGCTGCTGACGCATCATCCCATCTATATCAAGGCGCCCGAGGCGTTTTGTCCGGCGGATTCAGCACACCCCCAATGCAGTGCAGCGCTCTACGAGGCAGCGCGTTGCGGCGTGAGCATTATCTCGCTCCACACCAACCTGGACCGCTCGCACGAAGCCCGTGTCTGCCTGAGCAAGCTGCTGGGTGCCGCACCCGTGAGCTCACTGGAGCACGTGGACGACCCCGAGGCCACCGGCCTGGGCGCGCTTGCAACGCTCAACGACCCGTGCACGCTGCGCGATCTTGCCACCCGTGCTGTCACAGCCTTCGGCAGCGACCCGCGTGTGTGGGGCGAAGCCGATCGCCCGTGCCGCACTGTCGCCATTTTGGGCGGCTCCCTGGGCGACTTTGGAGAGCTTGCCATCGCCGCGGGCGCGGACGTTGTCGTGACGGGCGAAACGGGCTACCACGTGGCGCAAGACCTTGCCTTACGCGGGCTGCCGGTGATCTTGCTCGGCCACGACCGCTCCGAGGAGCCGTTCGTTGATATATTGATGAACTCTGCAGTTGACGCCGGGGTCGACCCCCGTCATGCGATTAAAATACTGAACCCTTGCCAATGGTGGACTGTGACAAAAGGAGAGAACTTATGAGCGCCGGCGCTACGCTACTCAAGCTGCAACAGATCGATTTGGAGCTCGCCCGCAACAAGAGCGAACTTGCCAATATGCCGGAGCTCAAGGAGCTCGCTTCCAAGCGCAAGACCTATGTGAAGCTCAAGTCCGAAATGACCAAGCTCTACGCCCAGCGCAAGGACCTGGATATTGAGCTCGACGATCTCAACACCACCGAGATCCAGACCAATAACGCCATCGAGGCCGCCAAGAAGTGCCACGTTGATGGCTCTGACTACCGCGAGGTTCAGGACCTGGAGAACGAGCTCGCCACCCTGGCCAAGCGCTTGGACAAGATCGAGCACACCCGCAAAGATGTCGTCGTCGCCCACAAGGAGGCGCTCGACCGCGAGGCTCGCGCGCAGGCCATCATCGCCAAGTTCGAGGAGGGCGTGAAGGCCGACACCAAGGCCGCCCGCGCCAAGGCCGCCGACCTCCAGGCACAGATTGACGCCGCCACTAAGGAGCGCACCGCCCTTGCCGCCACGCTGCCGACCGACGTGCTCACCGACTACGAGCGCCTGCTCAAGCAGTTCCGCGGCCTGGCCGTCGAGACCATCAAGGGCAACATTCCCACCATCTGCCACACCGCGCTCCAGGCATCGTCCATGAGCGACCTCAACCACGACGGTAGCGAGATCGCGCATTGCCCGTACTGCCACCGCCTGCTGGTGCTTCCCAGCAAGGAAGCTTAAATGATGACGGCGGCATCCAACAATTCAATGCAACTTGAGGGAAAAACGATCCTGCTGGGCATTACCGGCGGGATCGCCGCCTATAAGTCGTGCAATATCGTGCGCCTGCTGCAAAAGCGCGGCGCGCGCGTCAAGGTCGTTATGAGCGAGCATGCCACCGAGTTTGTGGGCCCGCTCACCTTCCGTGCGCTCACCAACGAGCCCGTTGCCGTGGGCCTATTCGACGATCCCTCCGACCCCATCCACCACATTTCGCTGGCGCAGGAGCCCGATCTGGTGGTCGTGGCACCCGCGACGGCCAATATCATCGCCAAGATGGCCAACGGCGTCGCCGATGACCTCATCTCCACCACGCTGCTTGCGACGCCGCGACCCATCGTGATCGCACCCGCTATGAACAACGGCATGTGGAAGGCGCCGGCGACGCAGGCCAACATGGCCACGCTGCGCGAGCGCGGTGTCCATGTGGTGGGTCCGGGCAGCGGCTACCTTGCCTGCGGCGACGTGGACACGGGACGCATGAGCGAGCCCGAGGACATCGTAGAGGCTGTCTGTGAGGTGCTCAACCCCGCGCCACAGGACCTGGCGGGTAAGCGCATCGTAATTACCGCCGGTCCCACGCACGAGCCGATCGACCCCGTGCGATTCATTGGCAACCGCTCTTCGGGCAAGATGGGCATCGCCCTGGCGGGGGAGGCCGCACGCCGCGGCGCTGCGGTCACGCTCGTGTTGGGACCGACATCACTCGATGTGCCCTGCGGCGTAGAGTGCGTGCGCGTGCAGACCGCCGCAGAGATGCTCCAGGCGGCCCTGAGCGCCTTCCAGACGGCCGATGCGGCAATTTGTGCGGCCGCCGTCGCCGACTACACCCCCGCGGCCCCTGCGGACCATAAGCTCAAAAAGGCCAACGAGCGCCTGGATCGCATCGAACTGGTCGAGACGGTCGATATTTTGGCCGAGCTCTCGCGCCAGAAGGGCGAGCGATGCGTGATCGGATTTGCGGCCGAGACCGATAACGTTGTCGAGTACGCAGAGCGCAAATTGGCCCGCAAGGGGTGCGATGTAATAATCGCCAACGATGTCTCACGCACCGATTCGGGCTTTGGGACCGACACCAACAAGGCCTGGATTGTGAGCACAACGGGTACGCAAGAACTTCCCGTACTAACAAAACCCCAGCTCGCAGATACAATTTTGGACTTGCTTCAAAAATTGTAAAAAAGTTCTTGCACAAGTCTAAAGTTTCGGGTTAATATACTCCCTGTTGCGAGCGAGAGCAGAGCATCAAACAAAAGCTTCGGGACGTGGCGCAGCTTGGTAGCGCACTTGACTGGGGGTCAAGGGGTCGCTGGTTCGAATCCAGTCGTCCCGACCAGAAGTTTTCAGGTCAGGCACTTAGTGCCTGACCTTTTTTGTTTTTAGTCATCATGATTAATTTGCTTAAAGCAACGACGTTCCCGATCGATGTAACCACCGAATCAAAACGTGTGCATCAGCCACCGAAATCGACATTTTTCGACATGTTTAGAGGCAGATGTACACGAATGCGAAATCCCCCGCCGCCCAAAAGTGCCCTCCACATGTCTGGACTCTCTATGGCTGCGCTGGATAGACATCGCCGGAACGGGTATAGTATTGAAAGTTTTGTCGTTAACCAGCGGGGGAGTCCTGTGGGCATCAAAAAGAAGATCAAAAAGGAGCTTATCGGCACTTCCGATTACCCGTCGAATAAGATCTTTACGATCTCCAATTTCATTACCTTTACGCGCCTGATCCTCACCCTGGTATTTCTGTACCTGTTTGTGACGGATAACAACCGCATCATCGCCATCGTTATCTACGCCGTTGCCGCCTCCACCGACTGGATGGACGGTCAGATCGCCCGCATGACTAAGACGGTCTCGTGGCTCGGCAAGGTCATGGATCCCATTTGCGACCGTGCGCTGCTGTTCACCGGCGTGCTGGGACTGGTGGTTCGCGGAGAGCTGCCAATCTGGGTCTGCGTGCTCATTATTGGCCGCGACATCTATCTGGGCATCGGCACGCTTATCGTGCGTCATTATCATCGTCGCCCCATCGATGTGGTCTTTCCCGGAAAGATTGCTACAGCGCTGCTCATGACCGGATTCTCGCTCATGCTGCTCGGTTTCCCCGTTATTGACGGCCTGCATCTTTTACCTTCAACCCTTAAGGCCTTCCCGGGCCTCAACGGAAGCTCGGTGCCCCTCGGCATCTTCTTTGTGTACGGCGGCGTGATCTTCTCCATGCTCACGGCTGTCATCTACTCCATTAAGGGCGGAGTGGCCATTAAACAGGCTCTCGCGCATCCCGAGGACGAGGACATCGACTTTCTGAACCCTGAAATCGAAGACTGATTCGTTGGGGTATGATTACGAGCGGTTCATTATTTGCGGCACGTCCGCGATAAGTTAGGGGTTGTCATGGACAACATGGTTAACAATATGCCTCAGAATGATAAGACTGCTGACGCTACCTGCGTATTCCGCGTGCCTTCAAGCGACGTCACTGTTCCCGACCTCATGGCCAACGTGCGCATCACCGCCCCCGTTCTGTCCATCGTCAAGGGTCCGCAGACGGGTGCCGCTTTTGAGCTCGAGGACGACGTGACCACCATCGGCCGCGATCCCGCGAACGGCATCTTCCTCAACGACATGACTGTTTCGCGCAGCCACGCGCGCATTATTCGCGAGGGCCTCGGCGCTCGCATCGAGGACTTGGGATCGCTCAATGGCACCTGGGTCGACGGTGCCATCGTCAATGCAGCTCCGCTGCACGACGGTTCTTCCGTTCAGATCGGTACGTTTACGCTCATCTACCACGAGAGCACGCCGGAGCGCATCGAAACCGGTGAGTAGGGCATGGCCGAACGCAACTATCTGAGTATCGGCCAAGTCGTCAACCTACTTCGAGGCGCATACCCCGATCTTTCGAACTCAAAAATTAGATTTCTAGAGGATGAGGGGCTCATTACCCCTCATCGTACGCCTAAGGGATACCGTCAGTACTCCAAGGAGGACGTTGATCGCCTGGAGGTCATTCTGCACCTGCAGAAGACCCGCTATATGCCGCTCAACGTGATTAAGCAGCGCCTGGAAAACGCCACGGACCTGTCAACGCTCGCCTACGAGGTGGGCTTGCTGTCCGATGTTCCGCTCAAGACGGAGCCCAAGGAGACTAAGCAAAAGCTGCATCCCATCGAGACCATTCCCGATATGCTGGGCGTCGAGATTTCGTTTATCCGGTCG
>CATXXF010000032.1 GCA_958403395.1 uncultured Collinsella sp. | reverse complement strand
AGGGGCTATGCGGCATAGCGCCGGGGCATGGTCCGAAAAAACGTCCGAGGCCCCCTGCATCCCATTCCAGACAAGAATTCCGGGACACGCTTTCCGGATGCAAAAAAGGCCACATGACGTGGCCTTCAACTTATATATGTTCGGCGATACACCCAAGACAAGCCACACCCCAACATCAGGGCGTCTGTCCAGGCGGAGGCATATAAGGTTCATCGCGAGTTCCGCACGCAAAGAAGGCCACTTAATGTGGCCTTCGTCTTGCGCAGGACTGTCTGAGCAGGGAACCTTATATGCCTCCGCCCGGACAGACGTTTCAGTTGTGAACTCGTAGCTAGTCGCTACTTGATTTTGGTCGTACCCGGTGCCAGGTTGGGGTCGGTTTCGTTGGCCTCGGTCTGGAAGTGCTCCGTATAGACGTTCTTGCCGTCGCGGAACATCTCGTAGTACTGCATCTTGGCGTAATCCTCGCGCGCTTTGGTGGCGGCTGCTGCTGCGGCGTCGTCGCCGGTGACGTTGGAGGAGAGCGCCCAGCGCAGGCTGGCGTCCTCGTAGCCGACGGAGTTGATGGCGGGCAGCGACTCGCGCAGCGTCATGTGCGCTTTCTGGTAGTCGGTCAGCGGTGCGCCGATCAGCTGCATGAGCTGCGTGGACAGGTAGTTGGTGGACAGGTCGTCGACCTCGCTCGTCTGGTCGCAGCCGGCAACGTCGTAGTTAGCCCAGATGATGTAGTCGGTCTGCCACAGGCGCTCCTGATGCGTGGCATCGTCCTCGCCGGTAAACCACTTGTCGTTGAACTTGGACGGGAAGAACGGCTGGTGGTCGCCCCAGAACACCACGACCACCTTACGGTCGAGCTTGCTCAGGGCGTTGAGGAAGTAGCGCAGCGCCTGGTCGGACTGCTCGATGCACGAGACATACTCGTCGACATCGGAGAGCGTGCCGTCCTCGACGGCCTTGGCGTCCAGGTCGGTCGTGTCGATATTCAGGTGCATCTGCTTGTCGACCGGCAGCAGGCCCGTATCGTAGCCCGAGTGGTTCTGCATGGTCACGTCGAAGATAAACTGCGGATCGGCGTTCTGGTCGAGCAGCTCAAGAATCTTGTCGTAGGTAGCCTGGTCGGTCACCATGCCGCGCAGGGTGTCGGCTCCCTGGAAGTCATTGATAGACAGGAACTGGTCAAAGCCAAAGTCCTTGTAGACGTTCTCGCGGTTCCAGTTGGTCGCGTGGTTGGGGTGCATGGCCGTGGTGGAATAGCCGAGCGATTTGAACTGTTCTGCCAGGTTCCCGGTCGTCTCCATGTTGTAGATGGTGTAGGGGTACACGCCCGAGCCCAGGTTGGCCATGGAGTTGCCGGTCATAAACTCAAACTCGGTATTGGCGGTACCGCCGCCGTAGGCGCTCACATAGAGCTTGCCGCGGCTGAGGCAGTTGGACAGGTTCTTAAAGTACTGCGGGCCCTCGTAGCCGGCGCGCATGTTCTGGTAGATCGAAAGGTCTGAGAAGGTCTCGTTCATGATGGCGATGACCGTGGGCTTCTCGCTGTCGAACTGCTCCTTTGCGGCGGCGCGCTCGTCGCTCTTGGCCGCGTCGGACTTGTCGTAGGCCTTGGCGTACTTTTTGAGCGTGGCCTTGGCATCGTCGACGGAGTAGTCGGCGGGTTTGGGCGGCTTGATGGACTGCGCCGCACTAATAAAGGCGGGCAGGTAGCCCTCGCGCCAGTAGCTCTCGAGCGGGCGCCAGGTGTAGACGGTGATGCCGAGGGTGTTGTAGTAGTCGATGAGCGTGACATGCGCGGTTACGCCGCCCAGGCACAGCACTGCCACGAGCAGGTTGGTGAGCAGCATGCGCTTGGCGTTGGCGGCACCCTTCTGACGGTGCGGTGCCACCAGGCCGGCGTACTCGCACAGCAGCATGGCGATGGCGGTAAAGCCCATGGACAGCACACAGAACAGCGAGATGGAGAAGGTGTAGCCGGTGCCGGCGACCGCGGCGGCGGTGGAGATGGCCGAAAGGTCGCCCGGCTGGATGGGCATGGATTTAAACGTGATGACGAAGAACTCGGCAATGCCCAGGACAAAGAGGGCAAAGGCCAGGACCGCGGGAGCTGCGCCGTGGCGCTGGAACAGGAAGAACAAGCCGATCATGAGCACGGTGATGATGGCCCACTCGAGCAGGATGCACAGGGGGTAGACCCAGGTAAAGTCGTGGTTGGATGAGACCTCCATGCCCAGCAGCGCAAAGACGCCGGCGAGCAGCAGGCACAGGACGGCGGCGACGAGTGGTTTGCCCACAAAGGCGCCGCGCAGGCGGGCGAGCTTGCCGGTGGGGGCGGGGGCGTCGGGCTTGGCGAACGCAAAGACGCGCGGGGCGATGCGATCGCGGGCGATGCTGGCCCAGGCGCATCCGGTGAGGATGGCGTTGGTCAGGATGAGCATCACAAAGGCGAGCGGCTCGTTTTGGGCGACGAGGCCAATGGCGCCCCAAATAGTCAAAAAGACCTGGAACAGGCCGAAGACGACGCTCCACCCAAGAGCGCTTTTGGCAACGGTGCCCGACTGAGCGCGAATGGCCTTGGCCTCGCGCAAGACAAGGTAGACGGTCGCCGCAAGACCGACGAGCGAGATGGCGGCAGCGAACATGCTGAGACTCCTCACAAACTAAAACGTACGAAAGCGGGGGTTTACCCGATTGTTACCAAGATATGCGCTGCAATTGGTGGCTGCGCACAACAACCAGCCATATTAACGCGCACGTGCGGCGGTGTGGCGCAATGTAGTGGCGGCCTGCGCGATAATGGACGGGAATTACACGGAAACGTAAAGGCTTCTTAAAGAATTAGCGAGGATAGAGCTATGGGCGAGCAGGTTTGTATGACGGGCACCGAGTACTGCGGCGGAGCTGTGGGCGTGGACGCGGGCGGCTATCCGGTCGAGACTACGGGCAACGCGGCGCTGGACATCTTGGAACACCGCTCGTCCACGCGTGCCTTCGCGCGTGATGACGACGACCGTCCCGTGGCGGTGACCGACGAGCAGCGGGCGGCGATCTTGCATGCGGCGAGCCGCGCGCCGTCGGCGGGCGCCATGATGATGTATTCCATCGTGAGCGTCCGCGAGCAGGCAACGCTCGACCGCCTGGCCGACCTGTGCGACCACCAGCCCATGATCGCCAAGGCGCCCTGGGCACTTATATTTGTGGTCGACTATGCCAAGTGGATCGATCTGTTTGAGCACGTGGGCTGCTTTGAGCCCGAGTTTGTAGAGCGTACGGGCAAGGCGCCCCGCCGCGCGCCGGGTCTGGGCGACTTTGCCATCGCGGCTCAGGATGCCGTGATCGCCGCGCAAAACGCCGTGGTTGCCGCCGAGGCCCTGGGGCTGGGGAGCTGCTATATCGGCGACATCGTCGAGAACGCCGAGGAAGTTGCCGCGCTGCTCGATCTGCCGCCCTATACCATGCCGCTGTCGATGCTCATCATCGGCACGCCCCGTAAGGAGCGCCCGGCAATCGCGCACCCCGTGGTGAACCTGGTGCACGAGGAGCGCTACTGCCGTGCGGATGCCGCGACTATGGATGCGCAGGTGGCCGAGATGGATGCGATGTTTCGCCCGCACGCCCGCGAGGTGGGGGAGCGCGTCGTGGATATCTACACCCGCAAGCACACGAGCCCCTTTATGGCCGAGATGAGCCGCTCCATGGAGTGGTGGTTCAAAAACTGGCTCGGAAAATGACGAATGTGACAAGGGGATAGTCCCTTTGTCACACTTCATATCGCCGCGGTAGCCTAAAGACTGTATAAATCTTTATCTAGCTGGGAAAACAGTGCATTAAAACATGGGCCGATTACCTATAATCCCTTCGAACATTAAAGTTGGGAGGAAACCGGCTTATGGAACAAAAGGCCAAGGAGGCAGCTTCGCACGCTGCGATTCCTGTGAGCATCTCGGCGATGCTCGTCACGCTGGGCGTGGTGTACGGCGATATCGGCACCAGCCCTATGTATGTAACCAAGGCGCTCGTTGCCGGCAACGGCGGCATCGGAAGCGTCACGGAGGAGTTCGTGCTCGGCGCGCTCTCCCTTGTCGTGTGGACGGTCACGCTGCTGACCACCATCAAGTATGTGCTCATCTCGCTGCGCGCCGATAACCATGGTGAGGGCGGCATCTTTGCCCTGTACAGCCTGGTCAAGCGCTGCGGCAAGTGGCTCATCATCCCCGCCATGCTGGGTGGCGCCGCGCTGCTCGCCGACGGCATCCTGACACCTGCCGTTACCGTTACCACGGCCATCGAGGGCCTGCGCACCATCCCGGCGGTCCATGCCGTGCTGGGCGATGACCAGGGTCGCGTCGTCGCCATTACGCTCGCCATCATCATTGTGCTCTTCTTGGTACAGCGCATCGGTACGGCCAAGATCGGTCACGCCTTTGGCCCCATCATGACGCTGTGGTTCCTGTTCCTGGGCGGCACGGGTCTGTTCTTTGTTTTCCAGCACCCCGCCGTGCTGCTGTGCCTCAACCCGGTGCGCGGCATCGCCTTTTTGCTGAGCCCCAACAACCACGCGGGCATCATGATTCTGGGCAGCTGCTTCCTCGCCACCACCGGTGCCGAGGCGCTCTACTCCGACATGGGCCACGTCGGCCGCGGCAACATCTACGCTACCTGGCCGTTCGTTAAGTGCTGCCTGCTGCTTTCCTATATGGGCCAGGGCGCTTGGCTTATGAACAACGCTGCCAACCCCGAGCTCATGGGCATTGCCGACCTCAACCCGTTCTACCAGATGCTCACTCCGGGCCTGCGCCCGTTTGCCGTTGGCCTTTCCACCATCGCGGCCATCATTGCCTCGCAGGCGCTCATCACCGGCGCGTTTTCGCTGGTGTCTGAGGCCAGCCGTCTGGACCTCATGCCGCACATGCAGGTCTTCTACCCTGCCGAGACCAAGGGTCAGCTCTACATCCCCATGGTCAACAACGTCATGCTTGTCGGCTGCGTCATCGTGGTGCTGCTGTTCCAGAACTCGGCGCATATGGAAGCCGCGTACGGCCTTGCCATTACGCTGACTATGATGTGCACCACGCTGCTGCTCTTCTTCTACCTGCACGAGGAGCGCAAGCTCAAGGTTGCTCCGTGGATCTTCGCGGCCTTCTTCCTTTTGCTCGAAGGCTTCTTCTTCGTGAGCTCACTCACCAAGTTCTTCCACGGTGGCTACTTCACCATCCTCATGGCTGCACTCATCATGGGCATTATGGTGTGCTGGTACAACGGCACGGCGGTCGAGCAGCGCCAGTTTACGCTGCTGCCGCTGCGCAGCTACCTGCCGCAGCTCAAGCGCCTGCGCGATGACGATCGCTACGAGCGCCTGAGCGACAACATCGTGTACCTGACCAAGGACACCCATACCGACTACATCGACCGCGATATCGTCTACTCGATCTTGGATAAGCATCCCAAGCGCGCCCGCGCCTGGTGGTTTGTGAATGTCGAGACCATGGACGAGCCGCATACCTTTGCCTATTCGGTCGAGACGTTCGGCACCGACTACGTGTTCCGAGTGCATCTGTACCTGGGCTACAAGATTAACCAGCGCGTCAATGCCTATCTGCGTCAGGTCGTTCAGGACCTGGCTGCCACCGGCGAGCTGCCGCCGCAGACGCATGACTACTCGGTCTACAAGGATCCGGGTAACATCGGCACGTTCAAGTTCGTCCTGATCCGTAAGCTTCTGGCGCCCGAAAGCGATGTGGAGCCCAGCGAGCGTACGGCCATCACGCTCAAGTACATCATTCGCCGCGCCGCCGGCACGCCCGCGCGTTGGTACGGCCTGGAGAACTCCAACGTGAGCTTTGAGTACGTGCCGCTGTTCACCAAGTTCAAGGCCGTGAATAAGATGCAGCGCTTGGCCCCCAACGAGCGGCCGTAGTCGCCGACAGGCTGCATGGAGTTGGTTTTCGATGGACAAGATTGAGGCCGGGGAGGCAAACATGGATGCAAAGGCGCTCGATGGCCGCGAGGCGGTGGTCGAAATGGTGCGTGAGGCGCGTGTCGACGCCGCCGAAGATCGGTTCCTTACGAACCGTGCCAACATGGATATGGCCGATCGCGTAATTTCGATCGTGGCACTGGTATTTGGAGCGGTGTGCGTGTGTGCCCTGCTCGCGCACGTGCTATTTGTCTAGCGACCGCCGGTTGCAAAGGCTATACACTTGGAACCACCACAAGGGAAACCACCACAAAGGTGCCTGTCCCTTTGTGGTGGTTTTTGTTTTTGAGAGAGGGGCGGGGCACTGATGGACGTCCGTACGGACGGCGATATTGCCGATAGCTTTTGGTGGCGGCGCACAACGCTGACGCGCCGCACTCCTCTGTATGACGCCTGCGTATCGGTGGGGCTGCTGGTCGCGGCGACGATTGTGGGCGCGCTGCTCGACCATCCGGGTCTCGCGCCGAGCATCATGATCGTCTATGTGTTCGCCGTTCAGCTGTGCGCATTCTTTACCTGGAGTCGCCTGTATTGCTTGCTGAGCTCGGCTGCCGCCGTGGCGCTCTACAACTTCTTGTTTGTCGACCCGCGCTACTCGCTGTCGCTTATCGACCGCGGCTATCCCGGCATGTTCTTCATCATGTTCGTGGTCTCGCTTGTGTCGAGCTCGATTGCGTTGGCCCTGCGCCGCGCCTTGGCACAGGCTGCCGCTAGCGACCGCCGCACGCATATGGTGCTCGAGACCAACCGCATGCTGCAGCGGTGCGCCGACGAGCAGCAGATCGTTCACGCCATGGCCACGCAGCTGGCGCGTCTTTCGGGCTGTCCGGTCGTGTGGTACAGCGCCGACGCCGAGGGCGATGACCTGCTGCCGCGCGCGACTTACACGGCCGTGGGCGATGCCGCACCGGTGCACGAACTGGCGCCGCAGATGCCGCCTCGGCTCTCGGCGTCCGCCTATGTGGGAACGCCGCTCGATGCCACGTTTGGCGGCTCGGCGTTTTATGGCATCTACCTGACGGTTCGCACAGGCGACGGCTTCGCGCGCTCGGGCGACCCCGCCTCGGTGGTGGGCGTGCTGGCTATCGTTGCCGAGCCCGACGTGCTGACGTATGAGGAGCGGACACTTGCCGATGCCATCGTGAGCGAAGGCGAGCTGGCGCTCGATCGCGCCCGCGCCATGGAGGCCCGCGAGGAGGCGGCGGTGCTTGCCAAAAACGAACAGCTGCGCGCCAACCTGCTGCGCTCCATCTCGCACGACCTGCGCACGCCGCTCACCAGTATTTCGGGCAATGCCGACGTGCTGCTCGACCAGGGCTCGACCGGCACCGCGGTGCTCGATGCCCAGACGCGCCGCGGCCTGCTTCTATCCATTCGCTCGGATGCGCTGTGGCTCAACGCCACCGTCGAGAATCTGCTCGCCATCACCAAGCTCGAGGGTGGCGGTATGCGCCTGTCGACCACGCTCGAGCTCATGGACGATATCGTCGAGGAGGCGCTGCGCCACGTGAACCCTGCCGTGCGCGAGCACGACCTTAAGGTGGTGGCGTGCGATGAGCCGGCGCTCGTCAACGTCGATGCGCGCCTGATGGTGCAGCTGGTGGTCAATCTGGTGAACAACGCCATCACCTATACGCCCGCGGGCTCGCATATCATGATTTCGATTAGCGTCGACGATGGACGCGTGGTGTGCTCGGTGGCCGATGATGGTCCGGGCATCGCACCCGAGGATCGCGAGCGGATCTTCGAGTCGTTCTATACCGCCAACCATGGTCTGGCCGACAGCCACCGCAGCGTTGGCCTGGGTCTTTCGCTCTGCCGTTCCATTGCGTTGGCACATGGCGGTAGCATAGAGGTTGCCGCGGCGGACCCGCACGGTTCGGTCTTTACGATTGAACTTCCCGCCGCCGACGTTTCGTTTGATAAGGAGTAGCGCTGTGCCGAACTCTGCCGTAAAACCGCTCATCTTGGTCGTTGAGGACGACCCCGCCGTTCGCAATCTTATCGTTGCCGCGCTCGAGGCGCACGGCTTGCGCCATATGGCTGTGGAGACCGCCCATGCCGCCATCGCCGCCGCCTCATCGCAGGCACCGAGCATCGTGCTGCTCGATCTGGGCCTGCCCGATATGGACGGCGTCAAGGTGGTGGAGTCGGTGCGCGCATGGTCGGGCATGCCGATCATCGTGGTCTCGGCGCGCAGCGAAGATGCGGACAAAATCCGCGCGCTCGATGCCGGTGCCGACGACTATCTGACCAAGCCGTTTTCGGTCGAGGAACTGCTCGCGCGCATTCGCACGACGCTCAGGCGCCTTTCGTATGCGCAAACGGGCGGCGTTGTCTCCGAGGGCTCGTTCGATACCGGTGAGCTGCATATCGATTTTGATGCCGGCATTGCCACGATGGATGGCGAGGAACTGCATCTGACGCCGATCGAGTACAAACTGCTATGTCTGCTGGCGCATAACGCCGACAAGGTGCTGACGCACCAGTCTATCCTGCACGAGATTTGGGGTACGGCAACTAAGAGCGACCTGGCGAGCCTGCGTGTCTTTATGGGTACGCTGCGTAAGAAGATAGAGTCCGACCCCGCGCATCCGCGCTATATCCAAACGCACGTGGGTATCGGCTATCGCCTGGTCACCCAAGGCTAGGACGGCGTCCGCCATCCCAATATGAGTTGCGGTGAAATAGGGTCTAAATTTGCCTAATTCCAGGCAAAGCAGTCCGTATTCCACCGCAACTATGTTATTTGCCTTTGGGCTTGCTGGCGTAGAACTTCTTCTTTTTGAGCTTGCCGGCGGGGGAGGGTTTGCCGGCAAAGTTTGATTTGCCGTTGCCGGCCTGCGTGGGCGCGGGCGCTGCTGCACGAGGCTTGCGCGCCTCGGGGTTGCGCAGCTCCTCGGTTCGCTCGGCAACCTCCTCAGCGCTAAAGCCGACCTCGGCCATGGCGTCCTCGATGGGTAGGCGGCGCACGATATAGCAATGATGCACCTTCTGGTTGCGCGCGAAATCCTCGGGGATGGTCTGCGCCGTAATGTCCTGTAGCACCACGCCCGCACGCGCGAGCTTGCGCGTCTCGGGGCGGAAGCCGCGCAGGTTGCAGCTAAAGATGGCGTGCCCGCCCTGTGCGAGCAGGCGAGATACGCCGGCCAAAAGCTCAACATGGTCGCGCTGGACATCCCAGGTGCGGCGGCCCATCTTGGACGAGTTCGAAAACGTGGGCGGGTCGACAAAGATCAGGTCCCAGCGGTTGCGCGTCTGGCGCTGATCGCGAATCCAGGCAAGCACGTCGTCGCGCACAAAGTGATGCTGCGGGCCCACAAAGCCGTTCTGTCGCATATTGCGCTCGGCCCAGTCCAGGTAGGTGTTGGAGAGGTCGACCGTTACGGTCTCCTCGACGCCGCCGTCCGCCGCGTAGCAGGTGGCGGTGCCGGTATAGGCAAACAGGTTGAGGAAGCGACGCGCCTGCTTGGCGTGCTCGCGCACCAGGTTGCGGGTGACGCGGTGGTCCAGGAAGATGCCCACATCCAGATAATCGTCAAAGTTGACGGCAAAGGTGAGTCCACCCTCTTCGATGAGCGGCAGGCGACGGCGAGCGATGTTGGCACGCTCGCCCGATCCGCCCTTGCCGGCGCCCTGCTTGCCGTACTGCGAGCCGCCGCGCGAACGCATGCGGGCCTTGGCGTGCACGTGCTCGGCCGGAACATCCAGGATGCGCGGCGCGATGGCCAAGATGTCGAGCATACGGGCCTGGGCCAGTGCGGGGTCGATGGTCTTGGGCGCGGCGTATTCGGCGATGACGAGCCAGCGGCCCGGCGTCTGCGGGCAGCCCTCGTACAGATCGATGGCGGCGGAGTAATCGGGCAGGTCGGCATCGTAGACGCGGTAGCAGCTCACGCCCTCGCGCTTGGCCCACTTGCGGCGCAGACGGGCATTCTTGCGCAGGCGGTTGGCGAACTGCTCGGACTCCGGGATGAGCACGGGCAGCGGCTTGCCGTCGCCCAGGTCGAGCGTGGCGGCAGGTTCGGGCGTGAGGGTGTCGGCGGCTTCGTCTTCGGCGTCTGCGGTTTGCTCCTCGGTGTTTGCGCTGGTCGCAGCCTCAAACGCTGCAGCGGCGTGGTCGAGCGAGGGCCAAACCTCAAGTGCCGCCTCCTCGTTATTGGGCATGACGGAGATCGAGCGCTCGGGCTCGGCGTGGAGCGCGCGGGCCAGCAATCCGTCACGGGTGAGCGCGGCGACCGGTGCCGAAGCGAGCTCGGGCGCGCGGCGCAGCTCGCCGACCAGCGTCATGGCGTCGTGCATGAGCGAAAGCGGGGTCTCGGTGGTGTCCGCGACCAGGGCGGCACCGGCGACGGCGCCCGCATGGTCCAGCACGGTGGTGGGCTTGGCGGCACAAAAGTCGACAAAACGCTTGTAGCCGGCGCACTTGACCATGCGCTCGGCAGTCTTGCGGGCGGCGGGGTCGATGTCTACGGCCACGATGCGCGCCTGCCGCTCGCGCGCTGCCGCCTCGCGCTCGCGCGCCTCGGCAAGCAGCTGCTCCCACAGGGCGGCATCGTGCAGCTGCCAGCCCTCAAAGCCCCAGCGCTCGCGTGCGGCGCCCGGGGCGCGGTCGGTCAGAATACTCACGGCTTCCAGCAACAGGCCGCCGCCGGCGCACGAGGCATCGATTAGCGTGGGAAGGGCTTCATTCTCGTAATCGTCGGCCGTCAACTCGCGCTCACACAGTGCGGTCCAGCCGACCTGCGCCAGCACCAGGGCGGCGTAGTCGGGGCGCAACACGTGCGCGCCCTCGCCGGCACGGGTCGCCGCGGGCGGCAGGCGCTTGAACAGCGGGTCGCCCGAAAGGTCCAGGCTGATGCTCGCGCGGCGCTGGCGCAGCGAAAGCAACAGGTGAACGTCGGGATCGGCGGCGTCGACATCGGCGCGACGGCCCGTGGTCTCGGCCAGACGGTCGCACAGCGCGTCCTTGGCGCGCAGGGCCGAGAAGCGCGTGTTGCGCAGCTGCTCGGTCACGCCGCGGGCGGTGATGGCAATGGTGGCGCCGGGGCGGACGATGTTCTCCCAGGCGATGTCGTAAACGCTATCGTACAGCTCATCGGCATCCTGCGCCTCAAAGCGCCCGAGCACCGCAAACACGCGGCTCGCTAGGCGCGACCACAGACAGGCGCGGTAGCCTTCTTCGAGCTCGCCCTCAAACGTGGCGCGGCCCTTCAGCCGGCGAACATGCGAAAGCCCGAGGCGTTTAAGCTCATCGGCGAGTGCGGACTCAAAGCCTTCGGGGCAGCTTGCGTAAAATTCCATGGGTGACCTCTCTGGTTGCGTCGCTCCATTATATGATGGATGCTTCGTTTGCCCTTATCCTCGAAAGGAACCCATATGATTGATGCGTGCCCCGATTCCGCCGTGCTCTTTTTTGACGTGGACGGCACGCTGACGTCGTTCGATCCCGACAACATGACCGACAAGGACTTTTCGGCGGTTCGCCCCTCGCAGGCGGTCGTCGAGGCGTTTCATCGTCTGCGCGACGCGGGACACAAGGCGTTTATCTGCACGGGTCGCCCCCTGTGGCTCATCGCCGATAGCTTGCGTGCGCTCGACCCCGCGGGCGTCGTTGCCATGGCGGGCGCCACGCTCGAGGTCGAGGGCCGCGTGGTGTATGAGGACTGCTTTGACGAAGACATTGTTGAGGAGCTTGCACGCCGTATGGCCGCGGCAGGGATTGAAGCCTTTTTCGAGACCAACGTGGCTACTTTTGCCCTAGAACCCGCGGGTGTTGAGCAGTCGTCTCTGATCGGCACTTCTGTGGTGCACAGCACCGAGGAAATGCGCGTCGACGGCCGTCTGCGCGTGGGCAAGGTAGGCATCGTCGCGAGCGACCTGGCTCGCGTAGCCAACGATGATGGCTTTATCGATCGCGAGTTTGAGCTGTGCAACACCGGTGGTCAGAATCGCGAGCTGAGCCCCAAGGGCATCGACAAGGGCGTAGGCGTGGCGCGAGCGCTGGAATACCTGGGTCGCACCGGCAACGCGCGCACCTTTGGCTTCGGCGATTCGGGTAACGACCTGGGCATGCTCGCTGCGGTCGAGACGGCTGTCGCCATGGGCAACGCCATGCCTGAGGTCAAGGCGGTCGCCGACTACGTGACCGACGACGTCGCACACGACGGCACCGTCACAGCGATGCAGCATTTCGGCCTCATCTAATGAATCCCGCGTTCTGACGTTTGCTCAAACTGCGACTCTTTGCTTTTGCATGCTCAATCGATTTATCAATCCAAACACTGAGGTGTTTATACCGTTCGCCGAGAAGATAAAAAACCGCAGCTCACGCCTTGATAAACGTAGGTAAAGTGTTTAGCAGTTTAACGACCATGTGTAAGCGAAAGGAATCAGGCAGATGGCAATCAAGGTGTTCGCTGACGGTGCAAACCTCGAGGGCATGCTCGACATGTACGAGAACGGCAACGTTCAGGGTTTCACGACCAACCCGTCCCTTATGAAGAAGGGCGGCGTGACGGATTACCGCGCGTTTGCCAAAGAGGTCCTGGCCCACATCACTGATGTGTCGGTCTCGTTTGAGGTCTTTGCCGATGACGTCGAGACCATGGAGGTCGAGGCGCGCGAGATCGCTACCTGGGCCGAGAACGTCTACGTCAAGATTCCGTGCGTGACCACCAAGGGCGAGTCCACCGCCGAGCTGGTCCGCAAGCTTTCGGCCGACGGCATCAAGGTCAACGTCACCACCATCTTTACGCCTACGCAGGTTGATGAGATGGTCGAGGCCGTTGACGCCGAGACGCCGTCCATCATCTCGCTCTTTGCCGGCCGTATCGCCGATACCGGCGTCGACCCCATTCCGTTTATGACGGAGTCGGTCAAGAAGGCCGCCGCCAAGCCCAACTGTGAGGTCCTATGGGCGTCCACGCGCGAGCTCATCAACATTTACCAGGCGGAAGGATGCGGTTGCCAGATCATCACGGTGCCCAACAGCATCCTGGCCAAGCGCAAGAACATTGGTCGCGACCCGTACGAGGTCTCGCTCGATACCGTGCGCGGTTTTGCCAAGGATATCGCCGCTTTGGGCTTCCATATTCTGCCGTAACGCGAACACTGGCTACGCCGCGGGCTGCTCGCCCCGGCCTTTCCTTTCCCTATCGCTCACGCGCTTCGCGAGGGTCGCGCTAGGCAAAGGAAAGGCCGGGGCTGCCGACACGAGCTTGCCAGCAAGTTGGCGCTTGGCTTCCATATCCTGCCGTGGGCAAAGGTACCCCCGCCTGCGCCGTGCAAAATTGAGAGTATTCAGCAAGGTAAAGGCTTTACCAGCTAGATAAAGCACGGAACGGCCCCCGTTTTGGCTCTGACGACGCTAAAACGGGGGCTGTTTTTTGCTTTTTCGTCTCTGAGGGGCATCCGGAACGGTGGAATTTGCAGAATACTCGCGATTTTGCACATCGCTACAGGGGGTACCTTTGCTTTAGGCGGTTTACTTCCCCTGCACCATGGTGAGCGAGATCTTCTTGCGGTCGCGATCGACCTTTTCGACCCACACCTTGACCGTGTCACCGACGCGCACGACGTCGCTGGGGTGCTTGACAAAGCGGTTGGCCAGCTTGGAGATGTGTACGAGGCCGTCCTGGTGCACGCCCACGTCGACGAAGGCGCCAAAGTCCACAACGTTGCGCACCGTCCCCTTGAGCTCCATGCCGGGCTCCAAGTCGTCGATGGAAAGCGCCGAGCGGCTAAAGACCACCTCGGGTGCGTCGTCGCGCGGGTCGCGACCGGGCTTCTTGAGCTCGTTTACAATGTCGATGAGCGTCAGGGTACCGCAGTCCAGGTCGCTAGCCAGCGCCGAGATACTGCCCAGGCGGCGCTCGATGTCGGGCACGCCGCCGCGGCTGAGCTCGCTTGCTTTAACGCCGGCGCGTTCTAGGACGGACGTGGCCACCTCGTAGCTCTCGGGGTGGACGCTTGTCGCGTCGAGCGGGTTCTTGCCGCCGCTGATGCGCAAAAAGCCTGCAGCGTTGAGATATGCCTTGGGTCCCAGCTTGGGGACCTTCTTAAGCTGGCGGCGATCGGTAAAGGCGCCGTTTTCCTCGCGGTAGGCCACGATGTTTTTGGCCACGCTCGGCGTAATACCCGATACGTATCCCAGCAGACTTGCGCTCGCGGTGTTTACGTCGACACCCACGCGGTTAACGACGTCCTCCACCACGTGGCCCAGAGTGCGCGAGAGCTCGGCCTGGTCAAGGTCGTGCTGGTACTGGCCAACGCCGATGGACTGGGGCGGGATCTTGACGAGCTCTGCCAGCGGGTCCTGTAGACGGCGGCCCAGGCTCATGGCGCCACGCACGGTGACGTCCAGATCGGGATACTCCTGGCTGGCGAGCTCGGAGGCGGAGTATACCGACGCGCCGGCTTCGTTAACGATGGTGTATCGCAGCCCAGGCGCCTGCTCGGCGATGAACTCCGAGACGACTTCCTCGGTCTCGCGGCTGGCGGTGCCGTTGCCGATGACGATGGTGTTGACGCCGTCCTTTTTGACGAGGCGGGCGAGCTCGCGCTTGGTGCCGGCGACGTCGTGGCGCGGCTTGGTGGGATAGACCACGCCGTGGTCGAGCAGCTTGCCGGTCTCGTCCATGACGGCGACCTTGCAGCCGGTGCGGAAGCCCGGATCGAGCGCGAGCACGCGGGCGCCGCGCACGGGGCGTGCCGAGAGCAGGCCCTCGAGATTCTTGGCAAAGACGTTGATGGCCTCGGTCTGCGCACGGACGGTGAGTTTGGCGCGGGCCTCGCGCTCAAGCGAGGGGGCCATGAGGCGCTTGTAACCGTCGGCGATGGCGGCGTCAAAGACGGGCGCGAAGACGCCCTGGCGTCGAGGCCAACGGCTACCGAGGCGTGCCGTGGCGGCAGCGCCGTCGACGTTCACGCGCACGCGGAGCTTGCCCTCGCGCTCACCGCGGTCGATAGCCAGCACGCGGTGGTTGGGTATACGGCGCAGCGGCTCGTCAAAGTTGTAGTAGGGCTCGTAGGGGGTCTTCTCGGTGGGGTCGGTAGCCTCGACGACGATGTCGGCGGTGTTTTGCGTAAAGGCGCGCAGATCGGCGACGTTCTCCGGGTCCTCGGCTACCGTCTCGGCCACGATGTCCGCCGCGCCGGCGAGCGCCTTTTCGGGCGTGTCGAAGCCGGCCTCCTCATTGACGTATGCTGCGGCGGCCTCGAGCGCACTGCCCTTGGCCGAGGCCTGCATGATGATCATGTTGGCGAGCGGCTCCAGGCCGGCCTCGCGGGCCTTCTGCGCGCGAGTCATGCGCTTTTTGCGGTAGGGCTTGTAGAGGTCCTCGACACGCTGGAGCTGCGTGGCCTCGCGAATCTGCTGCTCGATTTCGGGCGTGAGTTTGCCCTGGGCGTCGATGAGCAGGATGACGTCCTCTTTACGCTGCTCAAGATTGCGCAGGTAGGACAGGCGCTCGTCGAGCGCGCGCAGGGCGACGTCGTCCATACCGCCCGTTGCTTCCTTGCGGTAGCGCGAAATAAAGGGGATGGTGTTGCCCTCGTCGATGAGCTTGACGGCCGCCTCGATGTTGGCGGCCTTAAGGTTGAGCTCGCGGGCGAGCTGGGCGATAAGATCCATGGGACTCCTTGCGTTTAAGGTGCGTTTGCAGCACAGGGCTACCAAGGATACCACCCGTTTCAAAAGACTGTTTTGGGCCCTCGCCACGAAAACGACCTATCTACTACGTTTGAACCGTATGGGTCGACCATCCCCCGGTTTTCAGAAAATACGCAACCCGCCTACCTGCGGTTTTTATTTCTCGAAATTCGGCATGGTTGAGGGTGATCGGTTAACGTAGTAGATAGGCCCATTTCGTGGCGAACGAACCAAGCTGAGGCGCAAAATAGCCCCCGTTCCAGAAAAATCGCCGGCAAGGTAGCAAAATGCCCCGCGGGCAGGAGGCTGCTCGCGGGGCAAAGAAGAGGGGCTTGTTGGTGGCGGACCGAAGGGTTCGGCATGGGGTTTCTGCCGCGGTCGCTCTTAAGGCATTACAGCTCGACGAGCTGGCCGGTCTCGGCGGCCTCCTTGATGGCGTTGAGAAGCGTGAGCGTCTTGACGTTATCGGCGGGGGTCACGACGGGCTCGACCTCGCGGCGGACAACCTTCACAAAGTGCTTGAGCTGCATCTTGTGCGGCAGTGCCGGGTCCACGGCCGGAATCTCCATCTGCAGCGGCTTGTGCCAGTTGGAGGCGCCGTCGTAGGAGAACTGGTGCAGGCGGGGCAGCGACAGAGCGCCCAAGGTTCCGCCGATAAAGTAGGCGTCGGCGTCGAAGGGGCGGTACTGCGGATCCTCGCGAGCGGTTGCCTCCCAGTTCCAGGGGCTGGCGGTGGCGTCGGAGATGGTCATGCTCGCAAGCGCGCCATCGGCAAAACGGACGTTGACCACGGCGGAGTCCTCGGTCTCAAAACCGCGGGCGGCGCTGGACTGCATACCCTGGACGGCAACGGGCTCGCCCAGCAGGTAGCGGAGCAGGTCGACGTCGTGCACCAGGTTGACCAGGATCGGGCCGGCGCCCTTCTTGCGGCGCCACTCGACGTCGAAGTACTCGTCATTCTTATAGATCATGTAGTGGAAGCTCGACACAGTGAGCTTGCCCAGCTCGCCGGACTCGATGATCTCCTTGGCCTTGTTGACGAAGGGATTGTGGCGACGATGCTGGCCCACGAGCACGGGCACGCCGGCGGTCTCGGCCTCGGCGGCGAAAGCCTGGGCATCCTCGAGATCGTTGGAGATCGGCTTTTCGACCAGCGGCACGATGTTGCGCTTCACAGCCTCGCGGGCAACGCCCAGGTGCAGGTCGTTGGGGGTGGCGATGATGACGGCCTCGGGCTTGACCTCGTCCATCATCTGGGCGGGATCGGTATAAAACGGCACGCCGGCGGCCTCGGCCGTGGCGCGGGCGCCCTCAAAGGCGTCGGCGATGGCGACGAGCTCGGCCTCGGGCTCCTCGGTGATAAAGCGGATATGGTTGCGGCCCATGGCGCCGGCGCCGATAACGGCAATGCGGACTGGGTTGAGCTCAGACATTTCGACTCCTTAATACTGGTGACCGGTGGAATGCGACAAAGGGGCTGTCCCTTTGTCGCATCGGTAAAACTAGGCGGACTTCTTCTTGCTGTCGGAGACCATCATGTAGACGGTGAGCACGACGGCGATGGCGGCGATCACAATGGCGCCGTAGAAGGACTGCTGGTAGGCGGCGCTGCCGGCCTCGGCGTGATACAGCACGGCAGTGATGGGCTGGCTGATCCAGGTGGAAGCGGCATAGCCCAAAAACATGATGCCGTAGTTGACGCCGATGTTGCTGGTACCAAAGGCGCCACCGGTGAGCGGCGGGTAGATGACGAGCAGGGCGCCAAAGCTAAAGCCGAGCAAGGCGAGCGCCACAAAGAACATGGCCTGTGTAAAGCTCATCGACATGATGACGAGGGCGACGATGGTGACGACAAGGCTGATGAGCAGCGACTTGTAGGCGCCGAGCTTGTCGATGATCTGGCCAAAGGACAGACGGCCAACCAGGTTGGCGCAGGTGTTGACGGAGACCACCACGCCGCCGAGGGCGACGGCCGCGGCGCTCGTGGGGTCGGCGAAGAGCTGGACGGCGGCGATGGAGGCAACCTTGCCCACGAGCAGGGTGCCCGCGGTGGCGGCAAAGGCGAAGGTGACGATGAGGACCCAGAAGCGCGGGGTCTTGACCATCTCGCCCGGTGTGAGGTCACCGAAGGTGCCGGCATGCGCGCCGCCCTTGGGGGCCTCGAAGCCCTCGGGCAGCCAGCCAGCCTCGGGGGCCTTCAGTAACAGGGCGGAGGCGGCGATCGTCACAAAGAAGATGGCGCCGAGTGCCTTGAGTGCGCCAAAGATGCCCAAGCTCGGGATGAGCAGCGAGGCGAGCACCGGGGACAGCACGGCGGGGCCGGCGGTCGAAGCGGCCAGGGTGATGCCGGAGGCAAGGCCCTTCTTGTCGATGAACCACTTTTGGCCGGTGGTGAGCGCGGGGTTGTAGCCCAGGCCGTTGCCGATGGCGGCGACGAGCGAGAACCACAGGTAGAACTGCCACGGCTCGGTGACGGTGCCGGACATGAACCAGCCCACGCCGTAGCACACGGCGGCGGCGATCACGACGTTGCGCGGGCCGATCTTATCGGAGATGCGGCCGGCGAAGATGCCCGTCACGGCCATGATGGTCTGAAAGACGGGGAAAGCCCAGGTAAGGGCACTCGACCACTCGGGGTAGACGGCGAGCAGGTTCTTGCTCACGACAGAATACAGCGCGATGGAGCTGATGAAGAACATGGTGACGCACGCGGCGGAAAGCACGACGGCGCGACCCTTGTTGGAGTTGCTGGAAGCCATTGGACTCTTTCTAATCGATGTGGGAGAGGAGCGGTCGTATCCGCGGGTCTCCCTGTTAGGTTGGTTTACTGGTCAGTCGGCTTGGCGACGCCGGACTCATCGGACCAAAGCTCGACACCCTTGTTCTTAAGGTAGTTGTCGGCATAGGCGCGACGGCCGCCGGGCTTGGCGGTGAGGTCGCCCATCATGTTGGAGAAGCCGCCGTCGACCTTGATGGCGTCGCCGGTGGTAAAGTCCGAGCGCTTGGACGCCAGGAACATGACGGCGTTGGCGATATCGCTGACCTCGCCGATGCGACGCGTGGCGATCAGGCGGCTGCGGCTCTTCTCGACCTCGGGGTCGGCGTAGAAGTTGGCTGACATCGGGGTCTTAACGAAGCAGGGCTCGACGCAGTTGGAGCGCACGCCGTAGGGGCCCCACTCGGCAGCCAGCATCTTGGACATCATGTTGACGCCCGCCTTGGTGGAGCTGTACACGCCCGAGAACGTCTCGGGGGAGTGGCTGGCGACGGTCGAGATGTGCACCAGGCGGCCCTGGCCGGCCTTGATCATCTCGCGACCAAAGCGCTGCGAGGTGATGAAGTAGCCGGTGAGGTTGACGTTGAGCACCTGCTCCCAGTCGGAGAGCGGCAGGTCCTCCATGGCGGCGAAGCGCAGGATGCCGGCGGTGTTGACAAGGACGTCGACGCGGCCGAAGTCGGCGATGGTGGCATCGACGGCGGCCTGAACCTCGGCCTCGTCGGTGGCGTTCATCTTGTAGCCCTCGGCGTGGATGCCAAACTCGGCGGCGAGGTCGGCGGCTGCGGCCTTGACCTTCTCCTCGTCCAGGTCGAGCAGGACGACGTTGGTGCCGTTGCGGGCGAACTCGCGGCAAATCTCGACGCCCATACCGCCGAGTGCGCCGGTCACGGCGCAGACATCGCCCTCGAGCTTAAGCCAATTGCTCATAGGAACTTCCCTTCTTGTGCCTCCCGGTGGGTCGCTCCCATTAACCGACCCACGTGGTTTTCGCTGGTTATCGTATGCTTTGCATTTGCGCAGGTGAATTGCATATTTGTTAGAATAGCGTTAACCATAGATTTACACCGTGCATTGAGGTTTGTTCTCAATTGAGCACGTGACCTGCGAAAACGACCCCCTGCGGTGCTGTGCGCCCGCACGTGCGAAAACGGGAGATTGACGTGTACGATCGACGACTCGAGGCTATATCGGCCGCCGCGGAGCTGGGAAGCTTCTCGCGCGCCGCGGCAAAGCTGCGCGTGTCGACGCCGGCACTCGTCAAGCAGGTATCGGGTTTTGAGGCGGAGTTCGGTATTACGCTGTTTGAACGCTCGCACTCGGGCGTCAAGGTGACGCCGGCGGGCGCTCTGCTGGTGGATGACGCGCGCTCAATCATGCGGCAGTCCGAGGACGCGCTGCGCCGTGCCCGACGTGCGGCGGGCGATGGCGGTGCCGTGCGCCTGGGCGTGTCGATGATGTGCCCGGGGCGCCAAACGCTGTCGATGTGGCCGGGTGTGCACGAGCTGGAGCCGTCGCTGCGCTTTGAGATTGTGCCGGTAAGTGACCTTTATGATGAGCGCGAGACTGTCATGCGCAGCCTCGGTCGCGAGGTCGATGTGGTGCAGTCGAGCTTTTCGACCCCACGCTGGGGCGACGCATGCCAAAGGCTCCGCATCGTCAACGTGCCGTTTTATATCGACGTGCCGCGCACGAGCCCGCTTGCGCGCAAGACGCGTATCACGGTTGCTGACCTGGAGGGCATGCGCCTGCGCGTGCTCCGTCACGGCAACGACGCTATGGACAGTCTGCGTATCGATCTTTTGGCAGACGGCGGCGTAGACGTGATCGACGTGGACAGCTTTGACTTTGCGCTCTTTAACGAAGCCGAGGAAAAGGGCGACGCGGTGCTCACCTGCGGCGCATGGTCGGGGGTACACCCGGCCTTTGTGGGCGTGCCGTTCCTATGCGGTCGCGAGGTGCCAGTCTTTCTGCACTACCCGCTCGAGCCCACCCTCCAAGTACAAAAATTCGTCAACGCCATGGCACAACTTCTCAAATAGCCAAAAGAGTCCTGTCCCAAATTAGCTACCCTTTGCTACGGGTTTAGCGGTCCTCGCGTTGCGGCCCGGCTGCCTCGGCTGTCTTTACGCGGTTCTTGTCGATGTACATGTTTTTGTCGGCCTGGGAAAAGAGCTCGCGCAATGTAGGCGGTTCATCAAAATCACTGGAAAGCGCATAGCCCACCGCATAGCTGATAGGCATGTCGGGATGAGTCTCGGAATACTCGTTCACGTTCGCGCGAACCCGAGCGAGACAGGACTCCACGGCAGCTCGATCGGTATCTCGCAGCACCGCGATAAACTCATCGCCGCCGTCGCGGCCCACAAAGCAGGTCTCCGACGCCACGCGCCCCAGCTGCTGGGCAAAAGAACGGATGTATTCGTCGCCCTTCTCGTGGCCGAAGCTGTTATTGACCGTATGCAGATTGTTAAGGTCGAAGACGCACACCGCAACGGGCTCCTCCGCGGAGACAGGCTGCTCCTGCCCCAAGATCTCCTCGCACTTGTTCTTGTTGGGCAGCCCCGTGGCTTCGTCGAGATAGACTTTGCTCTGCAGTTCGCGATTGAGCGCGGCGGCGCGCACCGCGCGAACGAGTTCGACCGCAAAGGTCGCCACCAAGCCCACGATGTCGATGATCACCAAGCCCTCGAGATAGTTGAGCGCCGACGCCTTCTCCTGAGAGTAGTCCTCTGCGAGTCGCGTAGCATCGTCGCAAATGCCAAAGAACTCCTCGCTCATGGAGATGATGTCGGTGTTCTCATAGCCGACTTCGCGCACGCGGATGATCTCGGTGCAAAGCTCATCAAAATAATTTGCAAGCTCGGTCATTTTTGCCTGATACTCATCGTCGTCGAGACGGACGAGGTTGAGGTCGTCACTTCCGTAACGCAAACCGTTGATGTATGAATCCACGGCTTTGAGCAGGTCATCTTGAGGCTGGCCCGCATCCTCGAGCTTAACGATTCGCTGCGTGGTGCCGCGCACCAGACCGGCGTAGTTGACCACACGCGCCGTGCCCTGGATATCGGAGACGAGCAGCATAACATTGATGAAGAAGAAGATGAGAACTGCCGTGAGCACCATCATGAGCAGGCGCACCGCCTGGCCGGCCTTCTTGGCGACAGAAGTATTCACAAGTTCACTCCCCTAAATGACAAAAGAACAGGTAGCACGCAGTGTGCTGAAATTCATGGGTGGTTAACTCTACCATATGGGCCAGCAGCCTTAAACTGCAGCAGACGCTCGTCCAAATTGGCGTGACGCTTGCCTTGTTGTTCTTGACCTGGCCGCGCTATCGGACATGCTTCTGGTCTTGGATCACCATGGGAAAGCTCATCCCGTTTTGTGTGTACAGAGTGGGATGCGGGGGGCCTCGGACGTTTTTTCGGACCATGCCCCGGCGCTATGCCGCATAGCCCC